>JAPUHZ010000256.1 GCA_027297485.1 Deltaproteobacteria bacterium | reverse complement strand
GCTCTTCAGCCAAGATACCAGAAGCCCAGATTGCAAACGGGGCAACGGAAGACGAGATGGTTTTATACGTGCCGAGATCGATAGAAGTCTGTTCCGCGGTGGAGAACTCCAATTTTAATTGATTGTAATAAACGGCATTGGCAGCGAGAATGATTTTATAGAGGAAAACAAAACCCAAAAAGAAAAAAACTGAAAAAGATCGCCGAACGTCACGAGCCATAAAATCTCCTTTCGTACTTTTTTTCCTATATTCTTTACTCAAGCGCTATGGGTTATCCAGTATAAAGTCGTACCGCATCGGCTCGTTGGGGTGCAGGCTTGGGAAGAAAAAGACAGGTCAGAACCGAGAGAAGAACCAGAAGAGAGGATAGATAAAAGGGCCAACTAAAACCCAGCTCTTCAGCCAAGATACCAGAAGCCCAGATTGCAAACGGGGCAACGGAAGACGAGATGGTTTTATACGTGCCGAGATCGATAGAAGTCTGTTCCGCGGTGGAGAACTCCAATTTTAACTGATTGTAATAAACGGCATTGGCGGCGAGAATGATTTTATAGAGGAAAACAAAAACCAAAAAGAAATGTAGCGGCATTGGAGCCGACATGGCAAGGCAAACAGGTAGAAGCATCAGGCCACACACGACTAACGCCTTTTCCGGCTGCCAGTCTTTCCTGACATACTTGGAGATAAGGGTGACACCAACTCCATTGAGGACCAAGCCAGCCATCATGATGGTTCCCACGATAGCCGGTGACAGTCCAAACACCACCGTTAAATAAACTGGGAGAATGACCATCCCCCAAGCGTCCGACGCCCCGTGAAGAAGCCCGCGGGCAACCCCCAGCCTTTTGATCCTTTGGTCCACCGATCTCCAAATTTTGGGAATCGGTGTCTTCATCACTTCCTTGAAATCGGGAAGGTAACACAGCGAAGCCACAGTGACCCCCATTGTTAAAGCGCCAAGGATGGTGATGGAATACTCAAAAGGAAGAACGGCAATTAGGACACCGCCAAGAAACATGCCGATACCCTTGGCAATATCGTGGATTCCCTTCATCATATTGATGTGAAATCGTTGAGATGTCTTAGGCGAAAAATGCTTTACATAGACCGATGCCATCAAGGGCAAGGCTATAAGCCCACGCACAAGCCTCTCAAGGTAGATGACTAGCAAAACGGGTTTAAAGATAAACAGACAGGAAATGAAACTATGCAGCCCCAGTGCACCGATAAAACTCCGCTTATATCCTATACGGTTGATCACCAACCCTTCAGCGATAGGGGCAAAGACCTCGGCCCCCTTTAGGAGAACAAAGAGAAGCGCGATTTTTGATATGGCAACGCCCGTCCCCGCAAAATAAACTGGCAAAATAACCCTCAAGGCCCCGAGCGTGAGGGATACGCCCCAATAGCCTAAGGCAACAACTGCAATTGCTCGCTTATGGTCGTCCACTGAGGTCCCAACCCTTTTCTTTATGGGCGTACATCATCTCAAGGAGAGATCCTGAATCACCACGAGGGCGAAGCGGGCCCTCCAACAGAGCCTTCATGCCTCTGTCCAGTTTTGACAAAGATTTCCTGTACCAAATGGGGTGTCGGCTCTGAAGGTCTGACATCCACGATGGAAACTCTCCTGTATATTTAAGCTCTAAAATCACTACATTATCATAGGCTGCTGGTTTCTGAGATAAGTCCTTGAGAGAGACACTGTTAAACACCGATGAGCCCACGTGGAAATAGCGAATGTCCCAATCGACCGACAACCTTTCGTTTTTATTTTCAAAGGCTACCCTTTTATAACTCGTCAAGAGCAATGGCTTTAATTGTTTCTCAAAGATTACGTCTTGAATCTCTCTATATATTTCCCCACATGCCTTCGAATTGGCATCGAACCTGTTATAGTCCAATACCCGTTCCGGTATTTCTTTTCCCTTCAAAAGCACCTCGATGTCTTGGCCCTCTAATTTTATCCTCTGTTTCTTCCTGAGATCTCCCTTTCTTACCTTCAATTCCATCCAGTAGCACAATGCACCACTAACAGAAGTTGAGTCGTACTCATACTTTCTGGCCCGAATCCTAAAATGGTCATAACGGCTTAAAAGCCCGTTCCTCAGCAGAAAACAGTCCTCACTGTCAAAGTAGATCGTGTTGTTGTGGGTTATGCGTTGTCCAGGGGTGTATTCGTGGAGAGGAATGTAGCGGCTGACATCACTCAACAACGCAGGAATGGCGTCATGGCCAACTCCAACTTCAAATTTTCTTTCAGCCCTTTCCAAATAAACGAGTTTACTCATACTACCTAAGCGGATGTTTCCTGTCTCCCAGATAGTCCTCGATCATCTGGAGAAAAGAATTCCCCTCTCTATGGTGCCTGAGTGGACCCTGAAACAAAAACCCCATTCCCTCTACAAACTTCGAATAATTCTTTTCCTCAATGGCATACCTTCGCTGTAGATCCGCGATCCAGGCTGGAAAGCAACCCTGTGGGTATTTTAACTCCAGAATGATATGGGCGACTTTTCCCGTCGGAGCTCGGGAAATATTTTTCCAGGAAGGGTAATGATAGATATCCGCTCCTACATGGTAGTAATGAATATCCCAATCGAGGCAGAGCCTCTGATTTCCCTTCTGAAAACCTAACCTTTTATACGTCACCAAGAGGGTGGGTTTCAGGCCCATCTGAAGGATTGTGTCCTGAGTCTCCCAGAACAAGCTACGGATCGTTTCTGGATCGGCAACTTCATCGTTATAGTCCACTACCATTTCTGCTACGTCTTTCCCGGGCAAGACGTCCAAAAGAGTCTTCCTCTTTATCATGAACCTCTTTTTTTTCCTCAGGTTCTCTTTTTTGATATTGACTTCCATCCAGAAGCATTCAGATTGTTCTAGATTACTATCCTCATATTCATAAGTCCTAAGTCGAACATGGAAAGTATGATGCTGAGTTAGGAGGCTGAACCGCAATAAATCATAGTCTTTGTTGTCGAAATATACGCTAGAGACGTAAGTAATCTGCTGCCCTGTCGTAAACTCGTGAACGGGCGCGTACCGACTCAGATCATGCACCAAGGTGTTAAGATCACCTACGCGGATGCCTACTTCATATTTTCTTTCTTCCCTCTCAATGAAGTTGCGGCTTTCCACTGTAACCCCTCTTGTGTAACAAATTGTGTCTGATTCACAGGTTAAGGGCAGGTACTACAACTTTAAACGAAGTTTATCACACATAGGAGCTCGAATGATTAAATCCTCGGATAATACAAGCGGCATTATAACCGCCAAATCCACTAGAATTGGAGAGTATTGTTCTGACATCCTGAAGCATTCCAACGTTTGGATTATAGTCTAGGTCACACTCAGGGTCCCTCTCCCTCAAATTTATTGTGGGATGAAGGTATTGGTTTTCTAGCATCAGTGTGCAAGCAACAAATTCTAAAGCGCCACAGGCCCCTATAGTATGACCAATCATTGATTTTGTAGAACTCACCGACAACCGGTAGGCATGGTCTCCAAAGGCTTTCTTTATTGCCAAAGTCTCAGCCTTGTCATCTATCGAAGTACCGATACCATGCGCATTGATATAGTCAATTTCCTCGAGTTTGACTGAACTATCAAAGAGAGCCCTGGAGATTGCTTTTGCTGAACCATCGACTGACGGCAAAGACTCGAGTGTATGGGAATTATCAAAGCTAGTCCCGTAACCTATGATTTCACCGTAAATTTTCGCTCCCCGGCGAAGAGCATGTTCTAGCTCTTCCAAGATTACAATCGCTGCGCCTTCTGCCAGCACAATACCGTTTCTATCTTTGCTAAACGGCCGACATGCCTTTTCAGGCTCTTCGTTGCCGGTCGATAAAATGCCGGCTGACGAAAAAGCAGTCATTACCAAAGGCGTGATAGGGGCCTCCGATGCCCCAGCAATACCTATGTCAAAACTCTCCCCCTGGATTAAGTTTAACGCTTCTCCGATTGCTGTGCTTCCCGAGGCGGAACCAGTCGTAACTGTCATGATAGAACCGTGAATCCTAAAGATAAGGCCAATCTGGGTAGCAAGCGAACTTGGCACCATCGTGCTGCTAAAAAAGGGCGGAATACGCCTTGTTCCTTTCTCGATAAAGATGGAATGCATCTCCTCAGCATAAGAACATGCTCCTAATGAAGTCCCAACAAAGACACAAGTTTTTTCACTCTCTGCGTCGCTGAACCTCATCGGCAAATTCGCATCCTCTAATGCAAGTTTAGTGGCTGCCAATCCAAGCAGTGCGAACCGATCTAACCGGCGGGTCAATGCATGAGGAAAGAAATCATGTGCATCGAAGTTATCGATCTCGCCTGCAATCCTGACGGGATATGTCTCAGCATTAAACAACGTTATGGGTTTTATTCCAGAGCGCCCATTTTTGATTGACTCCCAAAATTTATCCTTACCAATACCGACCGAAGATAAAATCCCTAATCCCGTAATTACTACCCTGCGAGGCTGTTCTCTACTCATGACGTGTCTCTAAATTATTCCCCGGATAATGCATGGCAGATGCTTCATAATCGCGGCAGCCCGGTTTGTTCAATATTCGAGTGCTTCATCAACCAAGCCTCGATCATCTTTCGTTTAAAGCGCCACTGATTGCCCACTTTGAAGGCCGGCAGTTTCCTCTGGGCCACCAAACGGTAGACGGTAAATTTGTCGACTCTCAAATAACGGGCTACCTGACTTGCAGTTAATAAGGCCTTTTCCACCTTTGGCTCCTTAATGCAGATATTAGCAACAGTTAGCAATCATGTATATGGTTCATCAATATTAGTCAAATGTTTTCTGGTAAGTGGTCCAAGAGCCTCTATGAGCTTCGCCATCGGCAGTAACAGCTCCCCGCTATCTGAAAGAAGGGCCATAAAAATTTCCTTGTTCTCCTTCCTTAGGATCTGATATACCCTGTTCCTGGCGTTTCCTCCTGCCAAGCCCTGAATCTGACAGAACCGGGGTTGGGAGAGTCGCCACCCCCATTAACTTTCATCTAGCAATGGAAATGCTCCGATCCATATGGTCTCATTAGCATTGAAAATAGGCATTAGATTTGCGGCGCCGGCATCTCTATTCTTGCTTGCAATCTTGGGAAGAGCCCTAGCCGGGGGGTATGCGATCCCTTATCAAGGCGCCAAGGCCCTTGGCTTGGGCAATGCCGTCACCGCTGGCATCCGTGATCCCTCGGCCGTGTACTCCAATCCTGGCGCCCTCTCTGAGATTCAAGGAAACAAAATTACTGGGGGGACAAGTTACATCAACGTGGCAAGCAACGTAATGAACAGAGGAAGAAAATCGATCAATAGACATGATGATAACTCCATCATGACCCTTTTTGGTAATTACCATATACCCGCAACTGACTTTACCCTGGGTATCGGACTGTACACCCCTTTTGGTCTTGCTACGAGTTATGATGATTCCAGCTTCACCCGGTTCGCAGCTATCCGCTCTGAGCTCAAGACCCTTTATCTCACCTCAGCGATTGCTTGGCGCGCTAACCCCTTTCTATCGGTCGGGGCAGGATTGAGTTTCGTTCACTCCTCGGCCCTGTTTTCTCGTGCCCTTTTCTTGGGACCTGCTGTTGAGGGTAGGATTCGCCTCACTGACACTGACGACGCGTATGCCTACAATCTAGGCGTTCTTTTTAAACTTAATGAAAAGATTAAATTTGGTTTTACGTACCGAGGCAGGGTTGACCTTGATTTTGATACAGCACGGGTAAAGGTCTCCGACGCTACAGGTGCGATTTCAACGGCTAGATCAAAAGGAACCCACATTCCCTTGCCTCCGGTAATCAGCATGGGACTTAACTGGCAGATCACGCCTGCCTGGGCCTTACTGCTCGCTTATGACTACACCCGCTGGAGTGACTTCAGGCACCTGAAAGCGCGCTTCAGTCCTGCCCTGCTGGGTGGAGCGCTGCGTGGTCTCTTTATCCAAGAAAAGTGGAAAAGCACCAGCACATTTCGTCTCGGAACTTCCTATCGCCTCTATGAAACTTGGAGCCTAAGAGCGGGACTGGTCTTGGACGAAACTCCTATCCCAGCCAGCACACTTGGTCCATCAATACCTGGAGCAGATAGCTTAACCTTGAACGGTGGATTCGGCTATAAATGGGGAGATTGGAGCGTTGATTTAGGATATGCGGCTGTATTTTACAAAAACAGAAAGGTCAACAACGATGTTTTGGAGGCCAATAGCAGCAGCA
>JAPUHZ010000255.1 GCA_027297485.1 Deltaproteobacteria bacterium | reverse complement strand
TCTGCGGTATAAAAGTTGCCATCGTCGTCTCCGGTCAGACCCTCAATTGCCGAACCGCTAATAAAAAAGGTTGTCCAACTCGGGGGTGGATCGGCCCAAGCCGAGGACCATCCTAAGCTCAGGACAGAAGCGACCAATATTGTAACTAACCATTTAACTTTCATCTTTCTATCCTCCTTTTCATATTTAGACTTATCCAATACTTAACGATTAACCTCCTTTCCTTATTTTTAGCTTCACTTTTTCTTCCTCGGTCCGCGGAAGGGCTTGTGACAGCCTCCACAGGTAGCCCCGAGGGCTTTCATTTTTGGACCCACTTTCATCATGTCCTGGGTCATCGTCTCATTGGCTAAGGCATTTGCCGCGCCATTAAGCGCAGCGACCTTCTTGCCGAATTCGTCCCATTTTTCCCAGATCTCCGGCTTGGCGCGGGAATCTTCCCCGGTTGAGCCCTTGGGGAATAGGTCAAGAATCATAGCGGCGTTTTCCACGATAACTTTCGCCTTGGCCTCTACGGTCGCGTAGTCCTCCATCGCAAAGGCCTTTTTTAATGCCTTATTGGCCGCGCTATTGGACTTCATGAGCTCTTTTCTCTTCTCAATCACGTCTGCCTGGGCGAAGAGCTGAGTGGAGATGAAAAAAGATAGGAGTCCGATTAGAACTGCCAAAAATGCTTTGTTTTGCTGCATGTTTTCCTCCCTCGGCGTTTTAATTAGACTTTATTACGTCTTCATAATAAAACGTGACAATCAAAGAGATCGCTCCAGAAGGGCAAGTTTATCGTACACTTGCCGCCTCCAGTCAATCCCCAATCGGGTATTTTTTTACCTACCTTTTAGGGGCTTAATCTATGCCTTCTCTGACGGCCAAGACGGCGGCCTCGGTGCGGTTTTTGACCTGGAGTTTACGGAAGAGTGCTTTTAGGTGCATCTTGATGGTCTCGCGCGAGAGATTAACCAGGCGGCTTATCTCTTCGTTGCTCAATCCTCCTGCAAGCAGACGGAGGATCTTAAGCTCTTGTTCCGTGAGGCTATATTTCTGGCTGAACTGCCTATTTCTCTCTTCTTCAGAGAGGTTTGAGTCGCTTGGGATTGAGTTAAGGGTCAGGTGAGCCATGTAAGGGGATGAATGGGCTTTGCCCGAGTGGGTGTGGCGGATGATCGCGATAAAATCCTTTTGATCTGCATCCTTAAGAATGTAGCCGATCGCCCCGGCCCGTAGGGCGGAGATGATCTTTTCGTCGTCATCGTGGATGGAGAGCATAAGGATCTTGGCCTTTGGGACTAAGGTCGATATGAGTTTAGCTGCTTTGATCCCGTCCATCTTGGGCATTCTCACGTCCAGAAGGGCTATGTCCGGCTCTTTCTCCTGGGCCTTAAGGACCGCCTCCTGACCATCTCCCGCCTCAGCAACCACTTTGATATCCTTTGCGCTCTCCAGCAATTTTCTTAGGCTCTGGCGGAATAGCCTTTCGTCATCGGCAATCAATACCTTAAGTGCCATAGGACTCTTGACCTTTCGCCGCGTTGATTGGCAAGACCACTGAGACCACGAAGCCTCTGCCACTTCGGCTTTCTGCCCAGATTTTTCCCTGGTGGGCCTCGGCCACGAGCTTACAATAGGGAAGCCCTAGCCCTGTGCCCGTCTCTACCTTTCCCTGATCCCGAGAATAAAAACGGTCGAAAATCTTGGGTAAGTCCTCCTGAGGGATGCCCGTACCTTCATCTTCAACACGCATGAGCAGTTGAGGTCCCAGTTCTCCATCGCCCTCCAGCAGGGCAGTGGAAACATAGATGCGCCCGTGATCGGGGGAAAACTTAATGGCATTGCTAAGGAGATTGATAAGTAGGCGGGTCAGTCTTTTTTTGTCTGCGACAATGGAGATATGGGTCGGGTCGGAACGAGTCTGGACTTGGAGTTTTCTTTCTTCCAGCTCTGGGCCTAGGATACGTAAGCTGGTCTGGATCGGCTCCTCCATTTGAAAGGAGGTCGGGGAGAGGGGCAGCTCGCCGAAGTCGGAGCGGTAAATATCCAGCATCTCGCTAACCATGCCAATAACCAAATCGCCTGCGCTCAGGAGATCCGCAAGGATTCGCTTTCTCTGTTCCTCATTAATATCGGAGGGGGTCTGGTCTAGATGCTCGATGGTTTTTTTAATGCCCAAAAGGGGGTTTTTGAGGTCATGCGCGATCATGTGGGCCATGGCTGCCCTTTTCCTCTCCGTCTCCACTAGTTCCTCGCCCCTCTCGGCAAATTTTCTTTCCAGTTCCTGGCGGTAGCTTTCCACCTGATCCTTAGATTTACGTAGCTCTTCCAACATCCGACTAAATGAAGTAGCCAGGGTCCCGATCTCGTCTGCAGATTTGGCGCTCACTGAGCCGGCATAATCCCCGGCCGCGACCTGCTCGGTGCGCCACACTAGCTCTTTTAATGGTCTGGTTAAGCGACGGCTCAAGATCCAAGAGACGAAAAAGGCCAGGACGATCCCTATGAGCGCAACCATGAATAGGGTCCTTTGGAGCGTGCCGATCGCCGTCGTCATTTCCTGGGAGGGGAAGAAGAGGGAGATCATACCCTCCTTCCCGCGCAGCGTTTCAAGGGGAAGACGGATTTCCAATGAGGGGAAAAGATCGTCCCGGTGCCATTGGAAACCCTGGCTGTCACTTTCCTCTGTTTGGTCGGATCTCCTTTTTGCCGGAAGGGTGGTTCCTTCCGCCGAGTAGAGACGATTGCCTACCGCGACGACCACTTTGCCGTCCGCCACTTGTTCCAGTTTCCTAAGAAAGTCGCGGTTGAGCGCATAGCCGGCACTGACCACGCCCAGAATACCCTTTTTGCCTTCTATGCTCTCTGCGGCGCGTAAATAAACCTTGCCGTCCCGCTTCTCGACCCCGTAGTTAGGTAAGTCGCGCATCCCTTGGAGAAGACCCTGGACGTCCTTTGCTAGGGTTGGACGATCGCCATAAAGGGAGGGGTCATGGACGCGGAGAAAAATCTCTCCTTCCTGGTCCATGATTTCAATGAAATCCATCTCTATTGAGCCTACTAGCGGTAATAGCAGTTGAAACAGCCCATTACGATCATTATTTTCAAGTTTTTCCTTAACTCCTTCCATCTCTGCTATCCAGTCCACCAGACCTGTGGCGAATTCCTGTTTTTCATTCAGAAGGAGCTTCACCCGTTCAGCTTGGGCCTTGGATTTCTCCGCAAAGCGCCGCTCCAGAAGGGTGGAGAAGGTATTTGAGGTCCAGAGGATCGCCAAGCCCATTGGGAGGAGAATGACGACCAGAGAAGAAAGGAGTAGTTTAATCAGCAGGCTTCTCATCGGTGCTCTTTCTTTGGGACCTCCCGACTAGTGAATCTTATGAATGCAAGCATCCACTCGCGCACAATGCCTTTAGGTTTCCCCCGGGAGATCAGAAGCCGCGGGCGGGTAAGCGGATAGAGGCCCGCGCGAATATGTTCCTTTGTCGGCAGCTTGCCCTCAACCTCTAAGACCTTGATTCCCTGGGCCTTGACCTGTTCGAAATGCACAATGCCGTAGCCTATTGATCCCTCAATACGCTTGATGGTCTTAAGGATCTTTTCCTTAGTTGCACGTATGGTGAAGGCCTTTTCTTGGGTGTAGGAGCTTTTACCGAAGACGTGCCGGGTAAAGATGGCGTGAATGTTTGAAGTCCTCTCCCGCGTGAGGGGGACGATTCCCTTGTCTTGGCCCCCGACCTCTCGCCAGTTGGTGATCTCCCCTAGATAGATCCTACGGATCTGTTCTAGAGTCAGGTTACTGACCGAATTCCCAGGGTAGGTGAGGAGGAAGATGGCGTCTCGACCAAAGGGTTTTTCGTGGAGGTCTTTCTTTTCTATAGAGCTCAGACTACGGGCTATGAGGCCAATATCGATCTCGCCACGTCTGGCGGCGTCAACGGCGTAATTGCTTCCGCGCCCCAGGATTTTGATCTCAATCCCCGGATAGTCTTTACGGAATTGGGCTGAGAACTGTTCCGCCAGAAAGACGATGGATTGAGCGCTGCCGATAACGATTTTTTGCCGCTTTTCCTGGGCCTGGAGAGGTAGGGAAATCATAAGGAAAACAAGGACTAAGAGAAGCCTCAGGACTGATGAAATTCCCACCTTCATAAGAGTTGCCCCTTGAGAGAGGCCTACCTATATTGCACCCACTAATGGCTGTCAAGAAGACCGAGAGGCAGGAGTCATCTAGCGCAGAGCTCAGCTGGCGCTTTCAGCGATCGGTCTGAAGCGTGAAGTTAGAGCCGACGATCACTTCTCGGCAGGACGTTCTTGGGCGAGTCGCTCAGTGATCCACATGGCTACCAGGTGGCGGGCGTGCACTTGTTTGTGTCGAGCCGCACGCTTGACGCGATTAAGGGTTCGCTCATCAAGTGCGATCGTCAGTGTTTTCGGAGGCGGCCTCCGAAGACGCACCCTCACAGGCCGACCTTCGTCGAACAGCCGAGCAAACTCCTCGTCGGGAAGCTCGTCCCACCCGACAGCCTCTCGTTGCAAAGCCCGCCGTTGGGCGGTGGTCAACTTCTGCGCCATTGCTGATACCTACGTCGAGTATGCCGTTCCATGTCCCGCGCTGTCACGGCTCGCCAGACTCCCCCTGCGGGGGTATGGGGCAATTACGGCAACCAAGTAGCCACCTCCACAGGTCTGGCCGAAAACCATCCATCGGGTCTCTCGTATGCCGCGACGCCGAGCGTGAACAATCCAAGATGCGTGGCAATCTTCATAAACGATCTCTTCGACTTCTTCTGGCTCTACGCCGTGGCGGGCAATGTGCTCACTGTTGTTGTCGTCCCACTCCGGCTCCAGCTCCCAGAATCGTACAGCCTAAGGCTACCACAGAGGACAGCGAGTTTCGATAGCTCTAACGTTGCAATTGAGCCGCGCCGCCTTTCAGGCGTCGGTCTCGAATTGCAACGTTATATGCCGCTTTATTTACTTACTGAGCGTTTAAGAATATCTGATACCCATTGATTGATGCTTTTATCTGCCGCTGTAGCTCGTGCGGCTATTTCACGGTGTAATCTGGAAGGAATTCGAAGATTAAACTTGCCCGAATAGTCTTTAGTTGGGTTGATACCCTTCTCTTCACAAACCTCTAGAAATACCTTCAATGAATTTTTGAACTCTTTTCTTAGACTAGCTGGAGTTTTTCCATAAAAATCTGCGCTTCCATTCAGCCCAAGAATTTCTCCTCGAAACTGATCAAGATCAGGGTCATATTCAATCTTTGCTTTGTAACCTTCAATTTCCATCATATTCATGGTTTCACCTCATATAATTCTAGCCACTTACGAATACTGGCAATTGCTCCTTTGTCCGTATTAGGAGAGGGATGTGGTCTATGAAATACTCGAACCTCGCCGAAAAGCACTACAGCAACTCGCGATCCCGCCCTTTCTGACACATCCGCACCAAGAGCCTTAAATAAGGCCTCAATATCCACCCATAGGATATTTCCACTAGTCGGTCGTTTGTAGATTAGCTTTAATGTTTTCTGATGCTTACGCTTCATAATCTAATAGTACCATATAGTAGTACCATATCAAGATCTGATCAAGGCATATAACGTCATGGATCAGGCGCGGGAGCGACAGGCGAACCGTCGCCCTGGAGCCACTTGTTAGGCACCAAAAAGCTTAACCTCCGCGATAAACTCCGGCCAATT
>JAPUHZ010000254.1 GCA_027297485.1 Deltaproteobacteria bacterium | reverse complement strand
TGCCCGCCTAAAGTTATGTCCCAACCCTGCGGCCACATTTCCGACCCAGGAGGCAATGACCCGTCGCACGCAACCCGCACCTATAAGCTGGTCAAACTGGATATCGGAGATTGGGGCAATTAACGTGAGGTCCCTTTTCTTCTGTCGAATGATTTCATATCCGGCGGCAAAAGGAATCAGGGATTCAAGAGTGCAGCCCATCGCCAGCGCCATACCGTCCTCGATTTCTTCTGCGATTGCCTCCCGGAAACTGCAGAGCTTATCCATGGAGCCTTATCTACCTAATTCATGCGCCATCCTGCAAGCACATGAGAAATCCGCTTGCTAAAAACTAAATTTATGACTATACAGCTGACTCAATCAAGACACCTGAAAGTGTTGAGGAATGCGCTACAGTTTTGTCATAGACCAAAATCGCTGTATTGGCTGTCACGCCTGCACGGTCGCGTGCAAGGAAGAGCACGATGTCCCCATTGGTGTAAATCGCACATGGGTAAAGTACATCGAGAAGGGGAAATTTCCAAATACCAGCCGCCATTTTGCCGTACTTAGATGTAACCACTGCGATGATGCTCCCTGTATTGAGATATGCCCCACGGTCTCTCTCTTCCGCCGCCCGGACGGTATTGTGGATTTCGATAAAGAACGCTGCATTGGTTGTAAATCCTGCATGCTAGCCTGTCCCTATGATGCCCTCTACATCGACCCCAATTCAAACACCGCAGCAAAGTGTAACTTCTGTGCCCACCGGGTAGAAGTAGGCCTCAAGCCGTCCTGTGAGGTTGTCTGTCCAACTCAAGCTATCATTTCCGGGGATCTCGACGATCCTGCAAGCAAGGTAAGTCAGATCGTGGCTATGCAGAAAGTCACTGTGCGCAAGCCGGAGAAGGGAACTAGGCCAAAACTCTTTTACGTGGGTGTTGATGGAGACCTGCTGCAACCTACGATGATGGAGCCCCAGGGCTCCTATCTTTGGGCGGAAAAACAGCCGGGCAAGGACCTCTACGCCCTGGCAAAGAATAAAAACGGCAATTCCAATGGCGCAGCACGAGTAGTTTACGACGTGCCGCACTCACAACCCTGGGGAAGAATGATCGCATCGTATCTATGGACCAAGTCGGTCGCTGCAGGGGCACTTCTCGTTGCGGCTTTTCTTTTGGGTATTGGCCATAAAGAGGAGACACTATTACTCAACGTTGTCAGCCCTGCGCTAGCGCTGATCTTTACCGGCCTGACCACATTTCTCCTGGTCATCGACCTCAAGCGACCCGAAAGATTTTACTATCTTCTAACCAAACCCAACTTTAGGTCCTGGCTTGTCCTGGGGGGCATCATACTTATGATCTACGGACTCCTAGCTTCCCTGTGGCTACTATTTGGCCTCATATGGAGTTCTGTTCCCAAAGCTCTCTTCTGGTCAAGCGCAATCCTGGCTGTTTGTTCTGCTTGTTACTCTGCCTTTCTCTTTGCCCAAGCAAAGGGGCGCGACCTGTGGCAGAGTCCCCTCTTTCTCTGGCACCTTCTGCTTCAGGCAATTACCGCGGGCGCGGCAACGCTGATCATCATCGGGTCGATACTCCAGACCGGCTCAAATGTCATGGACGTCCTCGTTAAAATCCTCAGCATCTCCCTGTTCCTGAGTCTTGCCGTCATGCTGGGAGAGATAGCGCTTACTCCTATCAGTGAGGACGTTAAGAGGGCGACAGATCTTTTAAAGAAAGGATCCTTGAGTGGAAAATTCTGGGGCCTCGTGGTTGGACTGGGTGCGTTGCTTCCCTTCATTCTTATTATTTGGTCCGGTTACCAAAACGGGGCTGATCATATTCTTGTCTCCCTGGCCTCATTTCTTGCTCTGGGTGGTCTCTGGGCATTTGAAGACCTTTGGGTTAAAGCAGGCCAGGCAGTTCCGATGAGCTGAGGAGATCCGACGGCATGAATGAAAAGCTCCAACCTCTTCACCCTGTAGCAGCTGGACTTGAACCTCCACAGGGAGGTCTGGCCAGTTTTCCCCCGCCGGAACGTTGGGATGACTGGACGGAGTATGATCCTGCCCATTGGCCCAAGAGGGTCGAAAAACGCTACATGTTGATTCCCACTATCTGTTTCAACTGCGAGGCAGGTTGCGGTCTGCTTGCCTACGTAGACAAGGACAACTTTCGAATACGAAAATTCGAAGGTAACCCGGCCCACCCCGGCAGCCGGGGACGCAACTGTGCTAAGGGACCGGCCACTATCAACCAGGTCAACGACCCTGAGCGGATCCTTTATCCGCTGAAGAGAGCAGGAAAGCGAGGAGAGGGTAAATGGCAGAGGGTGAGTTGGGATGAGGTCCTGGAGGACCTTGCAGGTCGGATCCGGAAGGCCCTTCAAGAGAACCGGCATAATGAGATCATGTACCACGTGGGCCGACCCGGCCACGAGCTCATCTATCACCAGAGGATCATGCATGCATGGGGCCTCGATGCCCACAACAGTCACACCAATGTTTGCTCAGCCTCAGCTCGAGTCGGTTATGCCTTCTGGTGCGGCATAGACCGCCCTTCTCCGGACCATGCCAGGGCACGATTTATCCTTCTGTTGAGTTCTCACCTGGAAGCCGGCCACTATTTCAACCCCCATGCCCAGAGAATCATCGATGGGAAAATGAAGGGCGCAAAACTATGCGTAATCGACACCAGGCTCTCCAACACTGCCTCCAAGGCCGATTACTGGCTTTCTCCCTGGCCTGGTTCAGAGGCGGCATTGCTACTGGCCATGTGCAACGTCATCCTTCAGGAGGATCTCTACGATCGCGAGTTTCTGAAAAGATGGGTCAACTGGGAGGAGTACCTGCGCGAAGAGCATGCAGATAGACCACAGGACTTTGAGACCTTTTTGCAACTGCTGAAAGAGCTCTATGCAAAATACAGTCCGGAATTTGCCGAAGGAGAGTCTGGTGTCCCCGCGCGTCTGATAGTTGAGGTGGCCCATGAGGTCGGGCGTGCGGGTTCCGCACTGTCCACTCACGTCTGGCGCAACGCCGCATCGGGTAACCTCGGCGGGTGGCAGGTGGCACGTGCCCTAGAGTTCCTGGTTGTGTTGATGGGTGCTGTGGGAACGCCCGGCGGCACTTCGCCCAACTCCTCGGACAAGTTTATCCCCCAACCTCCCATGATGCCCCCTCCGGCCAAGGTCTGGAGCGAGTTGATGTGGCCGCGAGAGTACCCTTTGGCCTTTTTCGAGATGAGTTTTCTCCTCCCCCACTTTCTCAAGGAAGGAAGGGGAAAGCTCACCGTCTATTTCACGCGCGTCTACAATCCGGTCTGGACCAATCCCGACGGGATGAGCTGGATGGAGGTCCTGACGGACGAGAGCAAGGTAGAATGCCACGCCTGCCTAACCCCGATCTGGAGCGAGACGGCATTGTTTGCCGACTATGTACTTCCCATGGGGCATGCCTCAGAGCGGCACGACCTAATGAGCCAGGAAACCCATGCCGCACGATGGATCGGATTCCGCCAGCCGGTCCTCCGGGTTGCGCTGGAAAAACAGGGGAATAAATTCGCCTCCACTTACGAGGCGCATATGGAGGCCGGGTTGGGTGAGGTGTGGGAGGAGGACGAGTTCTGGATCGAGCTTTCCTGGCGAATTGACCCCGACGGCTCGCTGGGAATCCGTAAATATTTCGAATCCCCCTATCGCCCCGGTCGAAAGCTGACCTTGGAGGAGTACTACGGCTGGATCTTTGAAAACAGCGTACCGGGTCTTCCCGATGCAGCAGCCAAAGAAGGGATGACCCCACTGGACTACATGCGGAAATACGGAGCCTTCTTGGTAGAAGAAAATGCGTACCAGACACACGAAAAGAGACTCAAATCCGCAGATCTTGAAGGGTCTCACGTGGACCCGGTCACGAAGGTGATCACGAAGGCAAGTAATCCTATCGGAGTTGAAACAGACGGAACAGGACACGTTGGTTTCCCCACTCCCTCGCGCAAACTGGAATTCTATTCCAAGACCTTAAAGGAGTGGAAGTGGCCGGAATACGCGATCCCTGGTTATATCAAGAGCCATGTCCATCGGGATAACATTGATCAGGAAAAAGGCGAAATGCTGCTTCTGCCAACCTTTCGCCTCCCGACCCTTATTCATAGTCGCTCCGGAAATGCCAAATGGCTCTATGAAATCTCCCACAGCAATCCACTATGGATCCATCCTCAGGATGCACAGAGGCTGAAGATTGCGACCGGAGACCTTCTCAAAGTCTGCACGGAGATCGGTTACTTTGTGGACAAGGTCTGGGTCACCGAAGGAATCCGACCCGGCGTTATCGCCTGCTCTCATCACCTCGGTCGCTGGCGATTGCAGGAAGAGGCGGGCGGAGCACATTGGTCCACAGCCCTGGTTGACTTGAAGCAGGTCGAGCCGGGAAAATGGAAGATGCGCCAGATCCACGGCGTGAGGCCTTTTAAAAGCGAGGACGCGGACTCCGAGCGAATATGGTGGGAGGACGGGGGAGTACACCAGAACCTCACCTTTCCAGTTCAGCCTGATTTCATCAGCGGCCAGCACTGCTGGCACCAGAAAGTGAAAGTAGAGAGGACGGGGCCTGAAGACCGATACGGGGATATCTTTGTCGATACGGTAAAGGCCCATGAGGTCTATAGACGGTGGCTTGAAATGGCCCGTCCGGCCCCTGGGCCCGACAACTTGCGTCGCCCCCTTTGGCTGCCACGGTCTTATAAGCCTGCACCAGAGGCCTATTATTTTAGCAAAGGTAATCCGCAATCATAAAAAAGTGTAGCGAGAGCCCCGCGACCTTTCATCCCACCCTACAATCGTTAGATTTTTACCGATAAAATGTTCAACAGAACGACTTCAATAAAGTTTTTCGCGCCAAGACGCCAAGACCGCAAAGAAAAATATGTTCCTATTTCTCCAAACTTGGCGTGCTTTGCGCCTTTACGGCTCGCCCCGTGGAATATCCTTTTCACAGAAGCGTTAACTTTTCATTCACGCCATTATTTCACGGGGCGAGTCATCGTTTATCCGATTCCCTAAACCCAAAATGAACTACCCCGCAGCAAGCTGCGGAGAATTAACCCGTAGAGATTAAACACAGATCCAACAGGTAATAGAGGAATCTCCCGATGGAAATGACAGCGTGGCTGACCCTGGCAATCTTCCTGGTGACCATCTTGGTCGTGCTTACGGGAATCATTGATAGCTCCGTGGCGGCCCTGCTCGGGGTGTTGGCCATGGTCTGGACCGGGGTGATGAGCGAGGTGGAGGCGTTCCTGTCCGTGGATTGGAACGTCATGGCTATCCTGGTGAGCATCTGGGTGATTGCAGGCTACTTTGGCAAGACGGGCGTGCCGGAGTGGCTGTCAGTTCAGGCGCTGCGTCTGTCACGTGGACATTCGGGACTCCTGGTCATGATCCTTTCCATGATGGCGGGGCTGCTCTCGGTCGTCGTAGACAACGTGGTCGTGATCTTGAAGTTGGCTCCCGTGGCCTTACCGATCATTCGGCACCTGCGTCTTCCCCTGACGCCAGTGATCCTGATGATCGGATTCAGTGCCAACTTTATGGGCACGGCACTCCTGTTGGGCGATCTGCCGCCTCAGATGCTGCACAGTGTTTCGGGTGCTGAATTCCTGGACTTCATCTGGCAGGCCGGACGACCCTCTTCGTTTCCGATTCTCATGGTGACCTTTGTGGTGACGCTCGGAACCATGTACCTGTACGGCTTTCGGTCCTCCCTCCAACCAGATCAAGAGGGGCCCGAATCCGCCGACCATCTTCCCATCGATGCTCAGCTGCCCGATCGATTGTTTGCGTTCATAGTAGTCGGGGGATTCCTCGCCACGATTGTAGCGATGGCGTTTCGACAAGTCCTGGATGTCAAATTAGGGTTCATCGCCCTGAGCG
>JAPUHZ010000253.1 GCA_027297485.1 Deltaproteobacteria bacterium | reverse complement strand
GAACGAGGAGAGCCGTTGCGGTCTTTGTGAGAGGCTGTTCGATGAGATAGCAGAACAGGATTGCTACCTCGCGAGGTGTCCTATGGACCCGGGGCAGGTGGGTACCACCAGACAAGGCGATATTTTTCAGCAGGAGCAAGTCAGTTGGATGCCTTCTTGGGCCAGATATGGCCTGAGAAGGCATTGTTGTTTATGACAAGGCCACGACTGGCCACTTGCCCCAGTTGGGCCTTCTTGAGGGCGTTGGGTCAGCCCACCCCAAAAGCAAAATGCTATCACCTGGTTGAGGAGCTGCGGATCACTTGCCGATCTCAAGCGGCGACCAGTTGAGTGTCTCCTGTTCCACATAAAGGGGGATTCATATGGAACTCCGTCAGTCCCCACGCGTTCAGGTAGAATGCCCGTGCACGTTCTCAGGAGCCAGCGTCGGCGGAGAAGGGATCGTGGTCAACCTTTCGTTGCCCGGCTGTGCGGTGGAAAGCAACACTCATGTCCTTCCGGAGATGTACCTGGCGCTGCAAATCCTGATGCCGGTGCATTTTTCCTCGATGGCCATCCACCTGGCAGTCGTGAAATGGTCGGAGGAGCCAAGGTTCGGGGTGAGATTCATCCACGTGGGAGCTGAGGAACAGGCGCGCATCGAGGCACTCGTCAAACGACATCTGAGACCCCAGAGACCCCAAACGAAGTCTGCGACCGCGCAATTGCAGTTCAGCCCAACACTGGCAGTCTGGCCGTTGCGACGAGGGGGCACCCGGCCAGGGCTATCCTCTGCACTAACGCAGGGCAGACCGTTCGATTCCAGGGCACTCTACCCTTCGGCCCATCTGGGGCGGCGATCGGATACCTCGCACAGCCGAAGGAAGGACAGGGGTCAACCAAAAAGTATGGGTGAGGATTCACAGCTCCATCGCAATGCGGACCGGCGCCAATCCCGATGGTTGGGATTGTGAGCGTCTGAGTGATTTCGTTTGCCAGGTCGGCCGGGATTGCTTCGAGCACGATTGCAAACGCCCCGGCTGACTCCAGCGCCTTGGCATCCTCGATGAGCGCTTCTGTATGAGGCCGACCCGCTGGTGTGTCCACGCTGTGAAGGCACGATGCGCATCATCGCCTTTCTTGACCAGCCTGACGGGAGTGAGAAAATCCTGACCCATCTCGGGTTGTGGCCACATCCCGCGCATGCCCCGCCTGACGGTGCCGTGGCTTCGTGAGTGCTCTTCGCCAGGGGGATCCGCCCCCGCCATGCATCGAGCCGCAGTATCTTGACAGCGGGAGGATAGGGCTACTCAGAGGCTCGAATTGGGGCTTCTGGAGGGGGTCGCGGCGGCCCACCCCAAAAGAAAATGCCTGTTATCGGCGGACGGTGTGTGTGGCTTGCTTTGCGCAGCGCGTCGAGCGGGGGGTGCAGGGGGCGCGGTTGGTGGTTCTTGACACTACTCAGCGGACGGCTTAGGCTTGAGGCCAATCGAGTAACACCTGCCCTAGATGGATGTGACGCCTGTCCAGTCAATCTCCCAGTAGTGATGAAGGAAGTAGCGACACCATGTCACCGCTCAGAATGTCGGCAGCGATGACTAGCGACATCTGCATGTCCTGAGCGACGCCTGCGAGGTTTTTTGTACCGGTGGGGGCGATGCCGAACGCGGAGAGATCCTTCTTCTAATAGATTCTAAGGGCTGGCGGTTTTCAGTCCCAGTGCGTTGCTAACTTGCCGATGCTATCCGATAGGGTATGACATGAGACGCTTGAGGAGGTCAGAGGCCGAAAAGGTCAACGGGATCATCTCGTGTGACCTTATTGGACACGGGTTGGAAAGTGTACAGGTCCAAGCAGCCCACATATCCGCCATTAACGACATTGTCAGAGAAACAATAGCCCGGAGCGGCAAGGCGAACACGATATGGGCTTCTGCTGGCGACGGTGGCCATGTCGTGTTGAAGTCAGATGATTGGGCTAATGAGGCAATTGATCTAATTCTAGCGTTGCACGGCTGGTCGTGCGGAAACGTACCTCTCCGAATCACTGCGCATTGTGGTCCCATCCTGAAAGTCAAAGGTGCGGATGGAAGGGTCCAAGTGGTTGGGGACGCGATTAATTTTTGCGGGAGTCTGCTTGCATTCGGTTCTCCACATGGTGTTGTTATATCAGAAGCTTTTCGAGCGAAAGTAGAACAAGCTATCCGCTCAGAGGTCCGTTTTCATGATGAAAGAATAGTGTATCTAAAGCACTTTTCGGCCCAAAGATTATGTCTCATGTCAATCGAGCAACGCGTTCAATCACGATGGGGGATGCAATCCGCTTCCGAGCGCCACTTGCTTATGGAAGCCTTGACGAAGTTATCTAATGGCTCGCACGATGAGGGACTGAATTGGAGCATTATCTACCACGCTAAACGACTATTGCAGGTTAACCCCTCTGATCCCGACGCCACAGAAGCTCTAACCTCCATTCACCCAGCTGAGTTAAGAAATCCATTCCTCGCAACGATGGATAAGCCGACGTTCCGAGATTTTGTCAAGATGGCTCAGCTCGTTGAAAGACAGGATTCTGAAATAATCTGTGAGTACGACGAACACGGCGATGCGATGTTTCTAATCATCAACGGTGAGGTGGGAGTGATCAGTCGTCACATCGGTGGTCACGAGGTAACGCCCGTTGGTGCGCCTTTCCTCGACAGAAAGTTCTCAGTGGGCGAGATTGTTGGGGAGCTGGCCCTCTACTTGAAGCGGAAGCGGACTGCGACACTTCAGGCCATAGGTCGAACCTGCCTCTTGTCGTTCAACTATGAAAATCTGGAGAGTCTCCTCCGAGATCGAGGGACAGTAGTCAAGGTGGTTGTACAGGGCTTCTTTGAAACCCGTGTCCTAGAGCATTTGTGCAACCACACCGAGTACCTTTCGGTAGCCCTCGCGGGTAAGCGGTCACCCTGGGACTTGATCAGAGGTTCTGAGACTATGACCCTCGCTTGGAATGATCCAGGAACTATATCTCCAGAACACGAACTCTTTGCCAGGAATGGCTTGTACATCCTAGCCAGCGGCACCCTCGAGAAGCAGCTGGGAGGGAAAGGGAGCTCTGTTATCCTCGAGGGTGAACACCTCCCTGTCGTTTATGCCGACTTTGCCGGCCATTTCGTCAACACGAATCATAACTACTCAATACTCAGCGACACAGTGAAAGTCGTTTACCTGCCGGAGTCTTCCTTGCAAGTATTTGGACGTGAATGCTTCGGACGGCTTGTCGCTGAAATGAAGCGTGTGATCACGAAATACTTTACCTATGATGTATTCATCAGCTACAACAACAAGGACCAAGACGTCGCCTGTCGGTGGAAGGCGAAGTTTGAGGAAGCTGGCCTTGCTGTCTACATGAACACCCTTGATCCCATGCATCGTTTCAAACCGCAGATTGCCGATGCCATTCGTGACTCGCTCTTGCTGCTGGCCTTAGTTTCAAGTAACACGGCGGAGCAAGCACCGAACGAGAGCTGGGTTGGAAGAGAGATCCAGTACCGTGGGCAAATCTTCCACAAAGAGGCCAACATCCTTCCAGTGAGGCTCTCCGGCGGATCCATGGAAAGGGTCGGGGAAGGATTTTCTCCAATTATGGCGGTTGGAAGAGAGCCTGAGGCTATCCAGGAGGCAATCTCAGTAGCCCTGAGCGTTCAGGCTGGGAAGCGGTCTTTGCCCTTTGCTCTCAACAGAGTCACGGGCCTAAATCTCTAGTTGGTTCATACCGCCAAAACTTCAGGTAACAAGGGCAATCACCTAGGACGGCTTCTGGGCTCCGCCTGCCTTACGACATAAACGGCCTTCTCTGTTTGAAACCATCTCCGAGTCTCATCCCATAGAGATCCCGGCATCCAGCAATAACCTGTGTATCTTTCGGCCGAATACAACGGTCGAGCGAACTCCCATGGCCTCAAGAGTCTGCTGCGTAGAATCAAGCAGGTCCGTCGCGAGTGGGATCGAGTCGCTCCAGGGCCCGAGCTCCAATTCGACCTGATAAAACGATGACCACCGCGGTGCCCATGAGGACAGTTTGCTGGCCAGTCCCGCATCGGTGGTTGTTGAGATCTCGTCAAGAACAATATAAGCCCAGTCGGTCTCCATCCTGCCTGTTACAGGATTTTGCTGCCACGGCCGCAACGCGAGCTTCACACTGCTCTTCCGTTGTTGAGCAATCGGACGAAATCCACCGTAGTCGATCCGTTGACTCAAACTGGTTAGCAGATCTCTTGTCTTCTTGACATTTGTAGGGAAGACAACGAGACACTCGACGACAGAAGGAAGGGCACAGAAACGAACCAGGCCCTCGAGATCAGACGTTAGACTCTCAAAGTCCGCGCCGTGATGGGAGTCAAGGCCTTTCCAATACGCTCGTGGATCCAACGCTCCCAGATCGACTGGCTTGACTGGGTAAGCAGACAACACCATGAGGACACGAGCGAATTCAGTGCTGTCGCTATATTTTCCTAGAGTAGCGCGTACCCTGAAGCTCTTTCCGCCGAGATGCAACGCATAGTCCGTCTGAGCATCTGTGAAGTCGAAGTAGAGTTCATCATGAATCGTATGTCCCTCATAAATACCTCCTGCCGATGCGGCTTCCTGAATTCTTTTCTGGTCAATTGATCCACTGCCGAGGCTATAGAACCTCTCTCGGTAGCCAAACCAGAGACTAAGGAGCCGTTCGCTCAGCTCGTTCATCGGGATCCTATCAGCCTGGAGATTGAGACTCGTAACGAGATGGGGATTCCTGTAGTATGCCAGGCCTCTGATCTCGGGAGAAAGATAGTCTAAGACATGGTGTGCTATTTGGCTTAAGCCTGGTTGCAGAAAGACGCGTTGTGAGATCTCGACAAAGCCTTGGCGGGATAGCACTGCTTAGCGGTTACTCCTAGGAGAGAACTAATGTATAAAAAGCGAGACGACAGGCATTGCTTTTTTTGGTGGGAGGAACACAATACCTGTCTTCGCACTGCCCGGTGTTCCTCAAGAGTACCCTATGGTTAGCTATCGGAATTGCCTGTGTCAAGAGACAAATGGGCGTGGCCAGATAGGGGGGAGGTTCTCACTTAACAAACGCGCGAGGTCGGACTTGACACCCTAGCTTCACCGCCTACCGGCTCAGTCGAGATTCCCCCCCCGCCGGGCTCGTCGCTCTTCAAGCAGCGTTGGGCCGAGTTGATCAAGAAAGTGTATGCAGCCGATCCGCTGTTGTGTGTCCGGTGTGGGGGCGCGATGCGTATCATTGCC
>JAPUHZ010000252.1 GCA_027297485.1 Deltaproteobacteria bacterium | reverse complement strand
ATTATTCCTACCGTTTGGGCCTGCACCAAGCCTCACGTTCGGTTCCCTCGTCCTTCAGTCTCCTTCCCCTCGGAATAGCCTCAATGTAACAAATTTAAATACGTTTGTATTAGTGCAAAAACCGTTTTACTTTAAATTTTTATTTCACCTTTGTCAAACGTATGGGCGAGAGGGGGAAGTCCTTGTAAAAAGGGTGTTGCTGGTTTAGTAAAGAAGGGAAATTCTGTCTGTAGGGCTTTTTGCCCGTTGAAGTCCAACAATCTTGATGAATATTGCGCTGGAAAAGAAGGACCGCACAGCTTCAGTTACGCTTGATCGCCCCCCGCTCAACATCTTGAATCTCTCTATGTTGCGGGAGCTTAAGGAGGTTTTGGAGTCAGTGGGTGTAGATAATAGGGTTGATTTTCTGGTTATCCGCGGAGGCGGTGAGCGCGCCTTCTCCGCAGGGGTTGACATCAAGGATCACACTAAGGAGAAGGTGCCGGAGATGCTAGCGGTGATCCACGGCGTGATTAGAACGCTCTTGTCCCTTCCCCAAATCACCATAGCCTTGGTCCGAGGGGCCTGTCTGGGAGGCGGCTGTGAGTTGGCCAGCTCCTGTGATCTCGTCTTGGCCTCGGAGGAGAGCATTTTTGCCACTCCGGAGATCCATGTCGGCTGTTATCCCCCTGTTGCCCTAGCTCGCTTCCCCTCTCAGCTCGGGTACCACCGGGCTGCTGAGATGATACTTACAGGTCGTAGGATCTCGGCTCAGGAGGCCTTGACCATGGGGTTGATTAACCGTGTAGTCCCGCTCATTGAGGTGGAGCAGGGCCTGGAGGCTCTCCTGGAGGAGCTTAAAGAGAAGAGCGGGGCGGTGCTGCGCATCGCGCTCAGGGGATTAAGGGAGATCTCTCTCAAAGATTTTTCTGCTGCCCTAGACAGATCCGAGGAGCTTTATCTCAAGGATCTGCTAA
Source organism: Deltaproteobacteria bacterium (assembly GCA_027297485.1). The sequence goes on along the minus strand of JAPUHZ010000252.1, from coordinate 6,495 downwards.
AAACCGAGGACGTAGAGGAGGGGATACAGGCCTTTTTGGAGAAGAGAAAACCGCATTGGAGGCACCGCTAGCACCGGTGACCCTTACCTATAAGGGGGATCAATCATCAACCCTTGTCTAATACCAATAGAGACCGAGTCTATTGGTATGGCGATATGGAGTTTTAAAACCATTTTTGGGATCTCTTAGCCCTTCGGAGTATTGAGGTCTCAGTTAAGATCCACCCTAGGATAGAGACCTCCCATTCTCAAAATAACTCCCTGGGCCGCAAACAACTGATCCAAGTCTGCTATGACAGCATATCGGGACAGGTGAATCTCATAGACCAAAGTGGCTACCGGGGTGGTTCCCGTTTCCAAAGAATCCCCTAGGCCTTAACCCCCTGCCAACTGCTTCTTGATATTCTTTACAAACTCCTGAAGCATCGCATCAGCCTTCCTACGAATAATCGGCTGCCCGAACTCGCCGATCTTGCCCAGGATACTGACATCGGTCTCAACGAGGAGTTCCGTCTCTTTGGGGCTGATCTCCTTAAGTTCCATGCTGGTTTTGCCCTTGACTGCCCCGGCGGCCATACGATCGCTCGCCTCAGCCCGCATAGTGGCACGCCAATTTTCACGATCGCGCTGTTCCAAAATAATCTTGCCCTGCAGGGTGAGGGAGATGGGACCCACACGGATTTTCAGGGTCCCCTGGTAGGTGGAGTCATCGATCTGCTTGACCGATTCTACCCCCGGCAGCGAGCAGGCTACCTTGGGCACGTCCATAAGAAAGTCCCACAGGGGTTCGCGAGCCACGGGAATGACCGCACGTTGGGTGAACTTCACTTTTTCCTCCTCTTTGGCGCCTGGCGGCTTTTCTTGGCCTCGCCTTTCCTGCGTAAACTCTCCAGAGCTCTCTCTAAGGCGCGGCGAACAAACACCCCGGCCATCTCCTTTTTGTAGGCGGCCGAGCCACGAAAATCGCTGATCGGATCGGCAACCTGCTTGGCCTTTTCCGCGGCCTCACGCAGCGCCTCAGCCTTTACCGGCTGTCCACGCAATACTGCCTCAGCCTCTTGGGCTCGGATCGGCGTCGCCCCCACACTTCCCAGCGCAATACGGACGTCGGTAAAGATCTTCCTGGCTCGATCCAAAGTGACCACGGCCGCAGCGGAGACCGTAGCATAGTCATCGGCAGTGCGGGGAAGGAATTTAAGAAAAGCGCTTCCACTGTTTGGCGGCAAGCGGGGGACAGAGATCTCGGTGATGATTTCGTCGGGCTTAAGTGTGGTCTCATAATAGTCGGTAAAAAATGCGTCCATCGGAACGACCCGGTTACCATTGGCCGAGGCTACCTTGACGGTTGCCCCCAACACAATCAGGGTGGGGGGTGGGTCCTGGTTGGGATCGGCATGAGCAAGCCCTCCTCCGACAGTGGCCATGGTGCGTATGCGGATCGTGGCAACGTGCCGGTAGGTCTCGGCCAGGAGCGGCAGTCGCCGCCGCACCAGGGAGGAGGTCTCCACCTCACGATGAGTTACCAGGCCACCGATGCGCAGCCCGCCGTCTTTTTGGGTGATGCCGCTTAAGCCGCGCACGGAGCGTAAACTGATCAGACAGGTGGGGCGCACTAGACGCTGCCTCATCATGATAATGAGCGCGGTGCCACCGGCGATGAGCCTAGCCTCTTCGCCGAACTCTTTCATATCTTCATGGACTTGCTTGAGATTCCTGGGGGTACGGTATTCGAAGGGTATCATGGGGTTGGCCTTATTTGGCGAACTGGTGCGCCTTTTTAATCGACTCGATGATCTTGTAATAGCCGGTGCACCGACAAAGATTTCCCATCATCCATTCTTTGATCTGTTCTTCGCTAGGTTTGGGAATCTCATCCAGCAGGGCCTTGGCCGCTACCACTTGCCCGGGGGTACAGATCCCACACTGGAAGCCGCCGTATTGAATGAAACTTTTCTGCACCGGATGCAGCTCTTCGTTTTTGGCCAGGCCCTCGACGGTCATGATCTCATGGCCGTCGGCGAATACCGCCAAGGCGATACAGGAACTAACCATCTCCCCATCCATCAAGACAGTGCAGGCGCCACAGACTCCGACGCTGCATCCCTCCTTGGTGCCGGTCAGCCCCAGGTCATAACGCAAAAAATCTACCAAAAGGCGGTTGGTGGGAACCTCTACTTCAACCTTCTTCCCGTTGACACGCATACGAATCTTTTTTTTCATCGCCTTTCCTTTTCATCCCTCGTTTTATTTTTCTCCAAGCTGCCGCTAGTATGACAACCCATAGGGGCTATGTTATAGAAAGAATCGCAACAAACTGCAAGAAGGGATGGGGTCGTGGAAAAATTTTCCGCCATTGAGAGGGGCAGGTCAGAAAGGACGCATCATGTTTCTTTCTAAGAAGGAAAGAGAGGCTCGCTATCAATCGCTGCGACAGCACATGACGGACCAAGGCCTCGACGCCCTGATTGTTAGAGGTTCCAGTGCTATTCGTGGGGAAGGAGCCAGTTTTCGCTTCCTCACGGATTTCCCTAATATCAACATTCCCTTGGTCCTTTTCTTTTTCAGAGAGGGAGCAGAAGGGCCGATTATGCTTGTGGAATCACGTTTCCAAGCCAAGAGGGCAAAAAAATATTCCTGGATCGACGACGTGAGGCTGAGCTTCAATTTTCTTGAGAGCGTGTTGGAGATTCTAAAAGAGAAGCGTTTGGGCCATGCGGCGGTGGGGACGGACGGACTGGACAAGCTCCCTTTCCTGTGGTGCCAGAAGATTGAGGAATCCTTCCCGGATCTTAGGCTGACCGATTTCGGCCCGACTCTAAAAGAACTGCGGGCCTACCGGACCCCTGAGGAGATCCGTTTGGTTAAGAAGTCGGCTGCGCTCGTGGATCTGGCCTTCACCGAAGGAATAAAGCACATAAAACCAGGGAAAACGGAATGGGAAGTCATCGCCCAGATGGACTTCGTGCTCAAAAGTCATGGCGTAGAAAAAAGCTTTAATATCATTTCCCAAGGTCCCGAGGTTGACGCCTATCCCCCATCCGGTAGAAAAATAGGTAAAAAGGGGATGGTCTTCGTGGAACTCACGGCTTGTTATGGGGGCTATTGGACTCAATTGGCCCGGGCCCTTTCTCTGGGGAAACCCGACAAGACGCTGGTAAAACTCCATCAGGCGTCAGTTCAAGCGATCAGAGAAGCTCTCAAATACCTAAAGCCCGGGTTTAAGGTTTCCAAGCCCATGACCGTGATGGAAGAGTATGTGAGGAAACTGGGAATGGACTACACGCCGATTTATGGCCATATCGTTGGCCTCGATATGGTTGAGGATCGCCCTTCCCCGAAAAACCAAACTAAAATCGCCCCTAACATGGTCTTTATCGTTCATCCCTGTCCTGCCTTAGCGAAGAGTTCACTTCTCTGGGGAGAGACCTATCTCACCACGGAAAGGGGGAATCTCCGGCTGAACAGAGTCGGGGATGAACTGATTGTCCTATGAATTCTTTTCTCCCAGGGTGCTTTCCGGATTCCTGAGGAGCCAACCATGATCATGATTACAGGTGGACTAGGATTCCTAGGAAGTAACTTGGCAAAAATCTTGTGCGACATCGGAGAAAGAGTCCTTCTCACGAAAAACCGCCATGGAGAGATCCCCTCCCTTTTGGCTCCCTTTGTAGGTCAAAATCTTAAGATTGTGCCGGTTGATGTAACCTCCCTGGAGGAGGTGTCCCGGGCCATTCAGGAGTTTGGCGTAAAGAGCATCGTCCATGCCGCCATCCGGTCCGAAAAGGCTAATACACCCCTTTACCAGGCCATGCATGTGAATATTACCGGGACCATTAACGTACTCGAAGCCGCCCAAAAGGTAGGGGTCCAGAGGGTCATTTTTATTAGTTCCGAAGCAGTATATCAGGGGATGACTGACACCACTCCTTTCAAGGAAGAGGAAAAACTTTTCATTACCTCAGACCGTTTCATTCCGGGGACAAAAAAAGCCGGGGAGATTCTCTGCCTCATGTATTCCAAAGAGTACGGTATTGAAACAGTCTTGGTGCGGTTGACCCGCGTTTACGGACCGCTTTATCGGGGAATGCGGAACCTTCCGGGACTCATGGTGGCAAACGTGGTGAAGGGCGTGCCCATTGCGCTTGAGAATTACGACCCAACGGAAGCCCACGACTTCATTTACGTCAAGGACGCAGCCCGGGCGCTTGGCCTCTTATTAAAAGCGCCAAGCCTGCGCCATCGAATTTACAACTTAGGATTTGGCAGGCTGACAAGCATCGGGGAGTTTGCCGATGCAATAAAAAAGCTGCTGCCCGAGGCTGAAATCCACTTGGGAGATGGCCCCGGTCCTCTGATTTCGACTAAGACCCCTATGGACATCAACGCCTGTGTGGATATTTCCCGGATTCACGAAGAAACGGGTTTTTCACCCAAATTCGATCCTTACCGCGGAGTGGAACACTACATCCACTGGGCACGGCACGGGATTTACAATTAGAGAAAGGCCGTAGTTGTGAAAACGCTCATTCAAGGCGGATTTGTAGTCGGTTTTAACGGCAAGGAGCATGAAATTATCAAGGATGGTGTTGTGGTCTTCGAAAAGGATCGGATCTTATCTGTCGCTAAAGACTACCCCGATCCGGTAGAAAAGAGAATTGAGGCGCCCGGATGTTTGATTTCTCCAGGCTTTATCGATACCCATTTTCATTCCGGTAGCAATGCCAGCGACTATCTTCTCAACGATTCAACAAAGATCGATTTTTTTGCCTCCAACTACTTGGCTCACGGTGGGCCGACACGAGAAGGGGCGAAGCATGCTCACTTAAAGGATGTTGACGTCGGGCAACGTTTTTCCCTGATCCATGTATTGAAAAGCGGCGTGACGACGACCTATGAGGTCGGTGGTCCGGGACGAGAGCCGGAGCGATATGTCGACATGGTGGATCAGGTCGGCATCCGCTGCTACACCGGGCCGAGTTACAAAAATGTGAGCTTCTTCCATGATAGTGAAGGACGGTTGGAATATGATTGGGACGACGCGCGGGGAAGCGAAGGTCTGAAAAAGGCTGTCGAGTTTGCCAAGAAATTTAACGGTGCGTGCAACGGGCGCATGAACACCATGCTGTTTCCGGGCCATGTCGACACCTGCACGCCGGAGCTATTAAAGAAAACCCGAAAAGCCGCCAAGGAAGCTGGCGTGCGCGTGCAGATCCACGCGACGATCAATTTGTTTGAATTTCACACGGTTCTGCGTCTCCATCGTTGCACGCCGATCGAGCTACTAAAAAAAATCGGCTTTCTTGACCCGGAAGTTTCACTCTCCCACTGTATCTTCATCAGCGGCCATAGTTGGCTTGCCTATCCCTATGGAGACGACCTCAAGATCATCGCCGACTCCGGTGCCTCGGTTGCCTACAGCCCGCTGAAGTACCTCAAGCTCGGCATCACGATGGAATCCTTCGACAAGTATTTAAAGGCCGGCATCAACATGGGCATAGGCACCGACACATTTCCCAAAGACATCATCTCGGATATGCGCTACGCCGCACTCGCCTCACGGGTGGCTGACAAGACCTATATGGCGGGGCACCCGAGAGACGTATTTAACGCGGCGACTTTGGGTGGCGCAAAAATGCTTGGGCGAAACGACTTGGGAAGACTACAAAAAGGGTCGAAGGCAGATATTTCTATCGTCAACCTCAAAGACATTGCCTTCGGGGCAGTCCGAGATCCAATCCGATCATTAATGGAAACCGCCGTGAGCCGGGATGTGCGAACGGTCATCGTTGATGGAGAAACCCTAGTCAACAACGGAAAATATCTTCGCCTAAACGAAGACGAGCTGCTAGAGAAGGTTCAAGCCAAGGGAGAAGAGGTCTGGGCGAGTGTCCCCAAATGGCACTGGACAGGCAAAAGCGTCGATGAAGTTGTTCCCCCAACTTTTAAGATGAATTGATAGGAAGTTCCTTTTTAGGGTCAGCAGCCGAGAAGTCAAAATTACCCAAACGACCCGGTGTCAGCTCGCACTTGAGAGCCTCCCGGAGCCAATGGATGGGCTGGCGCGAGATCGCGGCGTGGAGGGCCCCTGTCTGGGGGGCAAGGGACTCTTCCCACAGACCTAAGTGCTCAAGGGAAGTAATTCAACCTAGTCAACAACGTACCCCAGGATTTGCTGTGGTGTATTTTATTTACTGGTTTTGCGTTTGAGCCGGCGGGCGGCTTTTTCATCTTGCGCCGCGCCATCGAGGTCGCCTTTGTCATCGCGCGCAATACCCCGGTTGTAGTACGCGTCGGCATCATCAGGATTGAGGCGGATGGCCTCCCCGTAATCTTTCAAGGCGCCATTGAGGTCGCCTTTGGCTTTGCGCGCAATACCCCGGTTGTAGTACGCGAGGGCATAATCGGGATTGAGGCGGATGGCCTCCCAGATCGGAATCTAGTCGTCAAGGAAAACAGAGTCGTAGTTTCTGGGCATAAGGGTGGTGTGGTGGGCGTC
>JAPUHZ010000251.1 GCA_027297485.1 Deltaproteobacteria bacterium | reverse complement strand
GGTGGTCGTGGGATCCGGGCAGTGGGGTCAGCATAAAGAACGATGCCTGATCCGGCTTGAGGACATCCATGAGGTAGCGGATGTCCTGGGGCACTTGCTCTTTGGTATCGCAGGGAAGCCCGATGATGTATCCCGTGTGGACCACAATCTCAGCGTCATGCCATTCCTGAATAATGCCTTGGTACTCTTCGACGTGATTTTGCCCTTTTCCTTCTGCCTTCAGGTTTTCCGGATTCACGCTCTCCATTCCGATGAAGACTTGAGTGCAGCCGGCCTTGGCGGCGAGGGAAACGAAATCCTTAGGCTTTCGGGCAAGGTCCACTTGCATCATAAAAGAGACTTTAATACCTTCTTCTCGTAGTTGGATGATAGCCTCGAAGGTCTCACGCCAGAATTTTTTCCGGACAAAATTGTCGTCAGTAAAAAAGTAGTAGGAGACGCCATGCTCGATATAATTCTTGCGCATGAGCGTGGCGATATTCTTGGGGCTCCGCTCCCGCATCATGCGGCCTTGGACATTGATAATCGTACAAAAGGTGCACGCAAAAGGACAGCCCCGTGAAGTATCGGCAGTCCCGAAGGCAGGCTTGGCGAAGTGTTTCATCGTCTTCGGGCTTATCAGCGGTAGAGGGGCGTTTTCAATATTGACGAGATTTTGGAGATCCTGGGCGTAGCTGTAGAGAGGTTGGAGTTCTCCCCTGATACAGTCGGACAGAATTCCCTCCCACTTTCCTTCCGCCTCTCCGGAGACGACGGATATAGACTCCCTGAAAAGCTCCTGGATATCCGGTTCCTGTTCCCCCAGCATCGAAATGGTCCCGCTCGTGTGAAATCCGCCCATGATGACGTCGATGCCATGAGCGCGGAACTGTTTTCCTATATAAAGGGCCCGTGGGAATTGGTTGGTCTGGACACCGACTAGGCAGACCAGAAGCTTTGTGCCAGGATGGCGACTCCAGCGGATGATTTTTTGGATTGGAACCTTTTCGGCTGTCTCATCGAACGTAACGATCTCAATCTTAAGATCTCCAAAGACCCGACGGGTTTTCACATCTTCAGTCAAGCCATGCAGCACGTTGAGCGTGTTGCTCGGTAGAACGCCTTTCCAAAAGCGAATGACGTATCCGTTATCATCATACTTGGAGGGTTTGATCAGAACGATCCGGAATCTCTTAATCAACTGCTTTTCCGTGGGGTCCATCTGTCTTATACTTGTAAGTTGATTTGGCATACCTTATTATAGTAACAATTACAAAGGTAAAGCTGCTCTTACGGGAACTTAGCGAAATCTAACAGCCACTCCAGTTGATGTCAAGCGTATTAAACACGGGCTCTCACATGGTCCGTCCTGGCAGTTTTAATGGTTCATCTCTTTCGTGTTTCTAAGATCTACCCTCCCAATTATCCCGCCCTTTCGGATATTCATCTCCAGATCGAGAAGGGTGAGTTCGTTTTTCTAAGCGGACCCAGCGGGGCTGGGAAGACTACCCTTTTAAAGCTCCTTTTTCGCGAAGAGGAGGCGACCGAAGGCCAGATTATTGTCAATGGCCGGAACATCACACGCCTGAACGGGGGGGGGGTCGCAGAGTTGCGACGGGAAATCGGCCTCGTTTTTCAGGAGTTTAAACTCCTTCCCACCATGACCGCACTGGAAAACGTCGCCTTGGCTGCCGAGGTGGTCGGGACCTCTAAACGGGAAAGCAGGAGAAGGGCCTTTCACCTCCTGCGTGAGCTTGGACTCAAGGAGAAGCACGATGCCAGACCGCCAACGCTTTCCGGCGGCGAGCAGCAGAGGGTAGCGATCGCACGGGCCTTGGTCAACGACCCGGTCCTGGTTCTGGCCGACGAACCGACAGGGAACCTGGATCCCGACATGGCTGAGGAGACCATACGACTCTTTTTGAAGATGCATAAGAGGGGGACCACGATTTTGATTGCCAGCCATGATACAGGGCTGCTCAAACGGTTTAGTCTTAGGGTGGTTTTTCTGGAGCGGGGACGCTTGATGGGCGACTCGAGCCTTGCGGATGGGGAGGATAGCCCGTGAAGGTCCCGCAAGTTTCTTTTGTTTTCCGATGCGTCTTCAAAAGCCTAAGGGAATTGATCTGGACGCATATTCTGACCTCTGGGACCATGGCTATGACCCTATTTATTTTCGGGGGGTTTCTCCTCATTCAAGAAAATCTCCACGGCTTGCTAAAGGGGTGGGGGAGTCAGATCGAGATTTTTGCTTATTTAGAGGACGGCCTTACCCCGAAAGAGGTCAAATCGCTCGTGGAACGCATGCGTTCTTACCCTGAGGTGGAGAGGGTCCGATTTGTCTCAAAAAAGGAGGCTTGGGAGAATTTTAAACAGGCCCTGGGGGCCCAGTCCGGCGTACTTGAGGGTTTGCAGGCCGACATCCTACCCTCCTCTCTGGAGATTGCTCTCAAAAAACTCCATCGCGACCGAGCCTCTGTAGAAAGTTTGGCCGAGCGACTTCGCATAGTGCGGGGGGTCAGCGAGGTCGAGTATCCTGGAGAGTGGATGGAGAAGTTGAGCCTCCTGGTGTTAGGGATTCAGTGGGCGAAGTGGGTCCTCGGCGGTTTTCTTTTTATTGCCACCTTTCTAATTGTGGGGAGCACCGTGAAACTGGCGGTCCTTGCGCGCAAAGATGAGATTGAGATTATGCAGTTGGTCGGCGCATCAGAGGGACTGATTAAAGCCCCTTTTGTTATCGAGGGGATGATTCAGGGCATCGTGGGGGCGGCCCTCTCACTCCTTTTGCTTTGGTTACTTTTTCTCTTCCTTAGTGTCCGGCTTCCTTCCTTGTTTGGGGTCTTTGCTGCTCGGGAGCAGTTCCATTTTCTCAATTCAGGGGGGCTTTTCCTCTTGCTCTTTCTCGGATGGGCCATGGGGGCAGGAGGGAGTCTATTCTCTCTTAAAAGGTCTCTTAAGACATGGGGAAGGTAGTTCACGGAATGATCTCGCTGTTGGCGGCGCTTCTCTTTTTTCTCTCAATCCCGATGATATACGCGGGGGAGGTAGAGACGGAACTTAAAGGGATTCAAAGGAAGATTGAGAAAGAGAAGCGAGGGATTACAAAGACACTGAAAAAGGAAGGCTCAGTCCTTCATGATTTGGAAAAAATTGAAAAAGAATTGGACAGGAAAAATAGAAGGTTAAAAAGGATAAACACAAGGTTGGAGCCTATTTTGGTGGATCTACAAAGAAGAGAGCAAGAGGCTAAAAAAATAAACTCGTCTCTGAGGATGAGAAAGGAGCTTCTGAAAAGGAGGGCACGGGCACTTTACAAATGGCAGAGAGGGGGGAGTCCATTCATTCTCCTTAATGGGGGATTTTCTGTAGTCGAGCTAATGCAGCGCAAGCGTTATTTAGAGTTGATGCTGGCTCATGACCAGGGGCTGGTGGGACGCCTGCGCATGGAGTTTGCCCGTCAACAGGTCCTTAAGGGGGAGTTGGCGCGAAAGAGAGAGGAGGTGGATGGACAGAGAGGGAGGTTAGTTAAGGTTAAGAAGTCCATCCGTTTAGAAAGGAAAAAAAAGAGGAAGATTCTATCCGGTCTGCGGCGGCAAAAGGAAGCCCATGTGCGTGCGCTTAAGGAACTGGAACGGGCGGCGCAGAGGCTGCAGAAAATGATGGATGAGTTCAGTAGGAAATTAGTCGTGAGGTCCAAGGGACTGCGTCCAGAGATCGGTTTTGAGAGGATGAGGGGCAGGCTGGACTATCCGGTTCGGGGTGAGGTGAGGAGGAGGTTTGGGAAGACGAGGCACCCGAAGTTTTCTGCTGAGCTTTTTCGTAAAGGGATAGATATTGAAGCCCCTCTAGGGGAAGAGATTAAGGCCGTGGAGGGAGGTAAAGTCGTCTTTGCCGATCGGTTATTGGGATACGGGAAGATGATGATTGTTGATCACGGGCAAAGGTATTATACGATTTATGCCCATCTCTCCGACCTGTTGAAAAAGACCGGGGAATCTGTCCGAAGGGGTGAGCCGATAGCATTAGTAGGGGACAGCGACTCCCTCACTGGGGCTCGGCTCTATTTTGAGATCCGTAAAGGAGGCAAACCTTTGGACCCCCTTCCCTGGTTCAGAGAACGATAGCTATTTGGCGGCGTTTAATATAATATAAAATAGATTTTAGGATAATATTCATTGAGGAGATTGCTATGCGGCTTGTCAAAAGACATGGGTATTCTGTTATGTTGTTGCTGTTATTTCTGGGGCTGGTTTTCTTTCTGAGCGGTCAGGCGGTAACGGATGTATCGGCCATCCCCCGGGAGGAATATGAGAGTTTGGAGACTTTCACCAATATTTTGGCAATAGTCAGGAACAATTATGTGGACGAAGTCAATACCAAAGAGTTGATCATGGGGGCCATTAACGGAATGCTCCATTCCATGGACCCCCACAGCGCCTACCTAACCCCTGACCTCTATAAAGATCTCCAGATGGATACCCAGGGGAAGTTCGGCGGCTTGGGCATTGAGATTACCATTAGGGAGGGTATCCTGACGGTCGTCTCTCCAATTGAGGGCACGCCTGCCTACCGGGTGGGGATTAAGTCTGGGGACAAGATCGTTAAGATCGAGGATGAATTTACCAAAGATATGACCTTGATGCAGGCGGTAAAGAAGATGCGCGGCCCTAAAGGAAGCAAGATTACTATCTCGATCAAGAGGGAGGAAGTTACGGATCTTTTAAAGTTTACCATTATCCGGGACACGATTCGAATCAAAAGTGTCCGCAGCCGCACGTTGGAGGAAGGTTACGTCTATGTTCGTATCGCCCAGTTTCAGGAGCGTACGGACCGAGATCTGCAAAAGGTCATCGAGAAGCTGGAATCGGAGAAGGGGGGAATTAAAGGTCTGGTGCTCGATCTGCGCAATAACCCAGGGGGGCTTCTGATGCAGGCCGTGAGGGTTACCGATCTCTTTCTCGACTCCGGCCTGATTGTCTACACGGAGGGACGTCTGGAGAGTCAGAAGCAGAAATATTTTGCCCGGAAGGGCGGCTCTTGGACTAAATTTCCAGTGGTGGTCCTGGTGAACGGAGGAAGCGCTAGCGCTTCCGAGATCGTGGCCGGAGCCCTGCAGGATCATAAACGGGCTGTCATTCTGGGGACCAAGAGCTTCGGCAAGGGCTCAGTCCAGACCATTCTCCCCTTGGATGACCATTCTGCGCTACGCCTAACTACGGCCCGCTATTTCACCCCCAAAGGCCGCTCCATCCAGGCTACTGGGATTATACCCGATATCATTATGGAAAACTTGCCGATTCAAAAGGCCAAGGCGGCGAAGAAAAGGCGACCCAGCCTGAGGGAGGAGAACCTTCCAGGGCATTTAGAGAACCAACAGAAGGGGAAAGACAAAGAAAAGTCAGCGCCACAACGGCGCGAAGACAGCATTGAAAATGACGCTCAGCTTAAACGTGCCTTGGAGCTATTGAAGGGCTGGGATGTCTTTAAACAGTTGGTTCAGAAGAAGGCTGCCTGATTGTAAAGCACGCCGGAAAAGTCAGAATACAAATTGTAAAATGAAAGGTAGAGAACCGTTTTGCAAAAGGATTAGCCCTCCCTCTGGAGGGCTAATCCTTTTGTGGGGGCCGGATAAGGGAAATGAAAAAGGAAGCAGGACTGCCTTTGTTTGCAGACGAGCCGCGTGCTTTCTTAACCGTTAGCGATCTTAACCAAGTTATCAAGGGGACCCTCGAGAGAGAGCTGGACACGTTCTGGGTTGTGGGGGAGATTTCCAATTTTCGTGTCCCACCTTCCGGTCATTTCTACTTCACCCTAAAGGACGATAAGAGTCAGATTGCCGCTGTCATGTTCCGGCGGCAGGGGCTCAATCTCTCCTTTCAGCCGGAGAACGGGATGGAGGTGTTGTGTTTTGGTCGGATTAGTCTTTATTCGGTGCGCGGGGACCTGCAGCTCTATGTGGAATCCATGGAGCCCAGAGGCCGAGGCGCACTTTATCTGGCCTTTGAACAGTTAAAGAAAAGACTTGGGGAAGAGGGCCTGTTTGCTGCTGAGAGGAAAAGGCCATTGCCGTTCTTGCCGGGCTCTATTGGGATCGTCACCTCCCGGCAGGGAGCGGCACTCCAAGACATACTTCGTGTCTTGGGGGATCGGTTCCCAGGCCGTCGAGTGGTCATTCGGCCGGCGAAAGTTCAAGGAGAGGGAGCGGCTTTGGAAATTGCTGATGGGATCACAGAACTCGGTCAGTCGGGGATGGCTGAGGTGATGATTGTCGGACGGGGGGGAGGGTCGTTGGAGGATCTCTGGGCCTTTAATGAAGAGGTAGTTGCGCGAGCCATTTTTGCTTCGCCGATTCCGGTCATCTCTGCCATAGGCCATGAGGTGGACTTTACCATTGCCGATTTTGTCGCGGACCATCGTGCCCCAACTCCGACGGCGGCAGCGGAAATGGTGGTGCCCCGTAGGGAAGGTCTCGTGGAGGAAATCCAGAGTCTAGAGAGACGTCTCCTCAGGGTGATCCAAACTAGGCTTGAGACCGGAAAGGAGATGTGGGCCGGCTTGGCACGGAGGCTTGTCGATCCCACACGGCGACTCAGGGAGAATCAGATGCGCGTGGATGAACTTTCCTTGAGTCTATGGCGCCGTTTCCAGGATCGTCTTAACCGGCTGAAGGATCGTTTGACTCATGGCGCAGGACGATTAAGCAGCTTAAGCCCTCTAGCCGTCTTGGGGCGGGGCTATAGTATCGCGCACAAAATGCCCGAAGGGGTTATCGTAAAAGATGCTGCTTTTCTTAAAATCGGTGATCTCCTCCGTATCAGCTTTGCTCGGGGAAAATCCCTCTGTAGGGTGGAAGAAAAAGAATGAGATGAAAGCAGTAGGACTCGCCGCCGCTTTTCTTTATCTCCTAGCGCATGCTTCTTTTGCCGGGGATCCCCCCTGGACGATCTCGCTTAAATCCCTGGAGGTTTTTCAGGGAGCGATCGTGGAGATCAAAGCTTCGGGTGGAGATATGGCCAGGGTAAAAGGACTTTTTCATAATCGGGAGATATCTTTCTTCCTAGGAAAGGGCGGTTTTTATACTGCCCTTTTGGGGGTGGACCTGGAGGAGACGCCGGGATCTATAAAGATTACCATCGAAGGTTGGAGTCAAGGCGGGGGGAAGAAGGAAAGGCTTATAACCGTTCACGTTAGGAAAAAGTCGTTTGCCCAAGAGAATATATCTGTGCCTGCTGTCTTTGATCGCATAGATGAGGCTACACGGAAAAGGATTGAAAAGGAGCAGGCACAGATATCCCGGCTCTGGATGGTCGCGAGTTCACGGCGTTTGTGGGAGGGGCGCTTTCTCACGCCGGTTTCCGGAGGGATCACCTCGCCGTTCGGCTTGCGCCGAATAGTCAACGGATCACCCCGATCCCCTCACGGGGGGGTTGACCTTAAGGCCTCCTTGGGTACAGAAATCGTTGCGCCTAATCATGGGCAGGTGGTTCTGAGAGAGGATTTTTTCTTTAGCGGGAAGAGTATAGTTCTAGACCATGGGGGTGGACTCTATACGATGTACTTCCATCTCGCGGATTTTCGTGTGAAAAAGAGTTCTCAGGTGCGCAAGGGGGATTTGCTCGGTTGGGTCGGGATGACCGGGAGGGTAACGGGGCCTCACCTCCATTGGGGAGTACGCCTGAACGGGGCTAGAGTAGATCCCTTTGAACTATTGGAAGCAGTAGGCAGCAGGCAATGAGATCCAGGGATCAAGGGTTAAATAGACGAGTGATAAAGGGTTCTGAGAATCCTTAGACCTTGTAACCCTTCAACCCTGTAGTCGGGGTTGTGAGGTGAGGGGAGAAGGCGATGGCAAAAAAAGGTCTGGAGAAAAAGAAATTCGAGGAGGCACTTGAAGAGCTGGAAAAAGTGGTGGAACGACTCGAGTCCGGGGAGATCTCTCTCGAGGGTTCTTTGACGGCATTTGAAGAGGGGGTGAGGTTGGTGAAATACTGTAATCAAAAACTGACTGAGGTCGAGAAAAAGATTGAGCTGTTGGTGAAGGACAAGGAAGGAAAGCTCCAACTCAAACCCCTCGCGGATGTCGGAGACGAAGAGCCCGAGGCGAAGGAACCATAGGACGTGTCCACTTTCGATATCCACGCTTATCTAAAAGAGCGAAAGTCCCTTATTGATGGTGCCCTTAATCGGTACCTTAGACAATCTAAAAAACATCCACAGACTCTATATCAAGCGATGCATTACGGCATTTTTCCCGGAGGGAAACGGCTTCGTCCCATCTTGACCTTGGCTACCGGAGAGATCTTTGGGGCGAAACATGAGTTGCTCCTCCCTTTTGCCTGTGCCCTTGAGCTCATCCATACCTATTCTATCATCCACGACGATCTACCTGCCTTGGACAACGATGATTTCAGAAGGGGGGAGTTGGCAAACCATAAGGTCTTTGGTGAGGGGATTGCTCTGCTGGCCGGAGATGCGCTTCTCACCGAGGCCTTTCATCTAGTGTCCTGTCCTCAAGTGATACGGGTATTAGAGCCAAAGTTGGTCTTGGAGCTAATCCACGAAATATCTCATGCCGCAGGCGTTGGCGGGATGGTGGGAGGTCAGGTCGTTGACCTGGAGGCAGAGGGTCGAGAGGTGGATATAGCGGCGGTCGAGTATATCCATGGGCGTAAAACGGGAGCCCTGATCCTCACGGCTGCTCGGGTCGGGGCCCGGATTGCAGGAGCAAGGCTAGAGGAGATACGCAGGATCAGCCGCTATTCGAAGTTTCTAGGCCTGGCCTTCCAGATTGCGGATGACATCTTGGATGTCGAGGGTCATACCGGCAAAGCGGACCAGATAGAGGCCAGGGATGAGAAAAAAAAGAAGGCGACCTACCCCTCCACCGTGGGTCTTGGCGCGGCAAGGGCCCGGGTCCAGGAGCTCTTGCAGCAATGCTTGAAGGAGATCGAGTTTTTTGGTAAAGACGCAGATCCATTGAGAGGGATTGCTCATTATATTGTGGAACGAGCTGCTTAAGAATAGCATTCAGTGGTCAGCCGTCAGCAAGAGCTGATGGCTGAGAGCCAAGGGCTAAGATATGGCAAGGCTTCTTGACAGTATCAATGATCCGGCAGACATTCGTAAGCTACGTCTGAAGGAACTTTCCATCCTAGCCAAGGAGGTGCGCGAGGAGGTTCTCTCGGTTGTCTCCGATGTGGGAGGACATCTGGCCTCGACCCTTGGCGCGGTCGAGCTGACACTGGCCCTGCATTACGTCTTCCATACCCCTGAAGACCGGATCGTCTGGGATACTGGACACCAAGCCTATGCCCATAAGCTTATTTGCGGAAGACGGGGTAAGCTGTCGACGATCCGACAGCTCGGGGGTCTCAGCGGTTTTCTGAGTCGTGAAGAGAGCGAGTACGATGTCTTCGGTGCTGGACATGCCGGGACATCGGTCTCCGCCGCCCTCGGCATGGTCGAGGCAAAAGTCCTGGAAGGTTCCCAACGCAAGGTAGTGGCCGTCATCAGCGATGGTTGCCTGAGCGCTGGACTCACCTTTGAGGGATTGAACCAGGCAGGCCATCTGGACAAGGATCTGATCGTTGTCCTCAACGACAATGCCCACTTTATTGACTCACGCGTAGGCGGCATCTCTTCCTTTTTGAGCAAGCAACTGACAACAGAGTTAGCGGTCAAGCTGCAGAAGAATCTTGTGAATCTCCTGCGCACGTTACCCAAAGTCGGTGAGAACCTTTACCATGTAGCCCACAAGGTTAAGGAATCCTTTATAGGTTTAGTGACTCCCGGGCTTCTGTTCGAGGGATTGGGTTTTCAGTATGTCGGTCCCATAGACGGTTACAACATCGGGGAAATGATCCGTACGCTTGAAAATGTGAAGAAGATCAAACGGCCCACGCTGGTTCATGTCATAACAAAGAAGGGGAAAGGCTATGCGCCGGCCGAGGACAATCCGGTCAAGTATCACAGTGTCGCCCCTTTTCATGTGCTCACAGGAAAGCCTAAAAAGGAAAAGGGACCGGTTCCCAGCTATACGGAAAGGTTTGCTCAGTCTTTAATCACATTGGCCAAAGAGAACCCAAAGGTAGTCGGGATTACGGCTGCGATGGGAAGTGGGACCGGTATTGATAAGTTATCGCGGGAGATTCCCAGTCGCTCCTACGATGTGGGGATTGCAGAGCAACATGCGGTGACCTTTGCAGCCGGGATGGCGACCGAGGGCTGGATCCCGGTAGTGGCTATTTATTCCACTTTCCTTCAGCGGGCGTATGACCAGATCGTTCACGATGTCTGCATCCAGAATCTCCACGTGGTTTTTGCTCTCGACCGGGGTGGTTTGGTTGGGGCTGATGGTCCCACGCATCATGGGGTTCTCGATTTTGCCTACATGCGTTCCATTCCCAATATGGTGGTTATGGCCCCGAAAGACGAAAACGAGCTTCAACATATGCTTAAGACCGCGATCGGGCATAGCGGGCCGATCACCCTCCGTTACCCTCGTGGAGAGGGTTGGGGGGTAGAGATGGAGAACGTGGTCCGCAGCCTGGAGATTGGCAAGGCAGAGCTTCTGCGCGAAGGAAGAGACATAGTGATCGTGGGAATAGGCAACACGGTCATCCCTGCTTTGAAAACAGCTCAGGATCTGTCCCGGTTGGGGATCGACGCCGCGGTCGTAAATAGCCGTTTTGTGAAGCCACTGGACCGTGAGCTGCTCCTGGATCTTTTGACTCAAGTGCCAAGGCTCATCACGGTGGAGGACCATGTGTTGGAAGGCGGATTTGGCAGCGCCGTTCTGGAGTTTTTGGCTGAGGAGGGGATTACGGAGGTCATGGTAAAGCGTTTGGGGGTGCCGGATCGATTTATTCCTCATGGAACGCAAGAGGAGCTCAGAAAAATTTGCGGCATCGATAAGGATAGTATTACTCAAGCGGCCCTACAGATGGTCCGGGGAGAGAAAAAGAGAAAAAAGGGGGGATGGGAAAGAGGGAACGCTTAGATAGGTTGTTGGTCGGGCTTGGACTGGTGGCGAGCCGGAAAGAGGGACAGGGGCGGATCCTAGCTGGAGAGGTTCTGGTCAATGATCGGCTATTCACCAAAGCCGGAAGCCTGGTCGATTCGGATGCTGTAATCCGACTTAAGGGTAAGCCGCTCCCTTATG
Organism: Deltaproteobacteria bacterium; assembly: GCA_027297485.1. The sequence goes on along the minus strand of JAPUHZ010000251.1, from coordinate 1,816 downwards.
TCAGTCGCGGCGGAACAAAGCTGGAAAAGGCGCTCAAGGAGTTTCGGATTGCGGTTGAAGATAGAATCGTCCTTGATGTGGGCGCCTCAACCGGAGGTTTTACCGATTGCCTCCTCAGCTATGGAGCCTGTCGAGTCTATGCCGTTGACGTGGGTTATGGACAGCTCGACTGGAAACTGAGAAAAGATCCCCGTGTGCTTGTCTTCGAGAGGAGAAATATTCGTTATTTTAAGGCTGAAGAGCTTCCTCAGCCTCCTCAATTGGCCACCATCGATGTTTCTTTTATCTCTCTCCGTTTAGTTCTTCCCCAAGTCAAGAGGCTTTTGGCCCCGAGGGGCGAGATCCTCGCTCTCATCAAGCCACAATTTGAGGTGGGGAAAGGGAAGGTGGGCAAAGGGGGAGTGGTGCGGCGGCATGATGAGCATCTTCGAGTTATTGAGGAGATCAAGAAGGCTGCCGAAGCTATGAAACTGAAAGTAGGTGGGGTGACAGAGTCCCCTCTCTTGGGGCCAAAGGGAAACAGGGAGTTCTTTATCTATTTGGTTAAAAGTAATGATGTCGAGTGAAGCGGTCTCGATCTTCTGACTACCATTGGTAGTCAACGTCATCCGCTTTTAGTTTGCTTCTGTGACGATGGCCAGCTTTATCAAGATTGCCCACCGGGGCTCCTCCGGCTCCTATCCGGAGAACACGCGGGTAGCCTTTGAGAAGGCTATCGAAGCACGGGTGGATATGATCGAGATGGACTGTCAGCTCTCCAAGGATGGCCATGTGGTTGTATTCCATGACGAGCGATTGGGTCGGACCGCAGGCGCGAAAGGGCTGGTCAAGGGAAAGAGTCTTAAGCAGCTTAAGAAGCTCGATGTGGGGGCTTGGTTTAAAAAGTCATTTAAGGATGGAAAGATCCTTACCCTAGAAGAGGTCATGGAGATCGTGACAGGCAAGGTGGATCTAAACCTGGATATCAAATATATTCCCCATGGATCTCTTGGGATCGAGATCAAGATCCTTTTTATTTTGAGTCACTATGATTATTTGGAGCGCAGCATTCTTTCCTCTTTCGATTACCGCTTGCTCCGTCGGGTACGGGAGCTGGCCCCCGATGCACGGATCGGTGTTCTTTACGGCCGAGGTGGAGAGGAGAATCCTTTTCAAACGGCCAGGAAACTTAGAGCCCATTCCATTCAAGTTCAGAAGGAGCTTGTGACCCCGGATCTCTTGGAGAAAAGCAGGCAGTTCGGGCTCAACACCTTTGTTTGGACGGTCAACGAAGTAGCGGAGATGGAGAAATTCCTATCGCTAGGCGTTGATGGGATTATGTCTGACTTTCCTGAGAAGTTTTGGAAGGTAAAGCATAGAAAGAGATGAAACCCATTTAAGATGTAAAACTCCTGCTTTGGCAGTCTGATGGTAGGTGTCATTTTTTTGACACCCTGTTGACAGAAACGAAACAATTTAGCTACGGATCGAGGTTCTAAAGGTTAAAATGAAAATTCGTGGAGATTTTTATTGCGAGGGGGCTTGAAAGAGCTTATAATCAAGTTATATTTAACACGGGGTTTGAATCCCCGTGTTCGACCAAAGGGAAGAGCTGCCGCTTCTCCCCTTTGGAAACCCCATCGGCTTTGTGCCCGCCTCAAGAGGCGGGGTTTACATTCAATAAAATTCTCTCCAATGAATAAAATTGTTCGCATAAGCGTCTTTACAGTATTTCTCCTTGTCTTACTTTATCCGCAGGCTGCGTCTGCCCGGTTGCGTGGAATCAGGGTCCCCGCTGATCTCGTTGTTGTTCTTAATACGAAGCCGTCGAATCCGC
>JAPUHZ010000250.1 GCA_027297485.1 Deltaproteobacteria bacterium | reverse complement strand
CAAATTACTACCAAGTTAGCCCAGCTCAAAGAGGAGATGGCTTCGGGTGTCGAAGAGAAAGATAGAAACCTCAGGAGAAGAAAACAGAACCGCTAGAGATATTTCCGAGGCCATCGAAGCCCTCCAGCACGGTGAAGTTATTGTTTTCCCTACTGAGACCTTCTACGGATTAGGAACGGATGTCTTCGATGCCGCCGCTGTGGAACGAGTTGTTTCCCTCAAAGGTCGAAATCCAGACAATCCGATCCCGATCATTCTTGCGGACAGGGAGATGCTTAAGGAGGTTGTGACGGATCTTCCGCCTGTTGCACAAAGGCTCATGGACCGTTTCTGGCCGGGACCATTGACCTTGGTCTTTCCAGCCAGAAAAGGGCTGCCAGCGCCGCTTTTGAACCGAGATGGAGGAGTGGGGGTCAGGATCTCCAGTCATCCGCTCGCCACTCGGTTGGCACGGGAATTAGGTCATCCAATCACGGCGACCAGTGCCAATCCTTCGGGAAAAGAAGCCGCACGGACCGTGGAGGAGGCGATGGGCTACTTTTCCGATAAGCTTAGGATTTTTCTCGACGGGGGGAGGCTAGGAGGAGTGAAGGGTTCCACGGTAGTAGAGATAATTAAAAATAAATTGCGGACCATCCGAGAAGGAGAGGTCAGCTTACAGGAGCTGGAGAAAGCCATGGCTGCTAAGTACTAGTGAAGCTAGCTCATTCAGTGATCCGCGTACTGGCAAAAAAGAAATTGTGCAAATTCCCTCTTTGTGTTAGCTTAATTTTGATCTAATGGAGCATTCCCGTTTCGTTCACCTTCACTGTCATACCCAGTACAGTCTCCTAGACGGCGCCAATAAGATCGAGCCGCTGTTGGAGCGGGTAAAGCGGCTCAAACAGCCGGCGCTCGCTATAACTGATCACGGCAATATGTTCGGGGCAATTGAGTTCTATTTAGCGGCTATGCGGCATGGCATCAAACCCATCATCGGTTGTGAGATCTATGTGGCGCCGACAAGCCGGTTTGAACGCAAGGGGGTGGACAGAGGAAACAAAGAATATAACAACCACCTCATTCTCCTGGCGATGAATCTTGAGGGTTACCGTAACCTCTGTAAGTTGGTCACACTGGGTTTTATGGAAGGTTTTTACTATAAACCACGGGTTGACAAGGAGCTGCTTAAAGAACATAACCGGGGACTGATTGCCCTGAGCGCTTGCCTCCAGGGAGAGGTGGCTTCATCGCTGTCGGCCGGTCAAATCGAGAAGGCAAAGCTTGCCGCTGAAACTTACGCCTCTATCTTTCAGGATCGCTACTACCTTGAAATCCAGGACAACAAGATCCCGGAGCAGGAGAAAATCAATCGGATGATCATCGAGCTTAGTAAAGATCTCTCCCTCCCGGTGGTCGCGACCAATGACTGCCATTACCGTGAGAGGGATGACTCTGAGGCGCACGATGTCCTTCTCTGTGTTCAGACCGGCAAGACCGTGCAGGACGAGAACCGCTTAAGGATGTCCACGGATGAGCTTTTCGTCAAGTCAGCCGAACAGATGAACCAGGGCTTTGATTATTACCCGGGGGCCGTGGAGCGCACGCTGGAGATAGCCGAGAGGTGCAATCTGGAACTGGAATTTGGCAAATACCATTTCCCGCGCTTTGATTCTCCAAAGGCGTTGAGCCTGGATGATTATCTCGACGAGTTGACCCGAAAAGGACTAGCCGAGAGGCTGGAGAGTCTTCAGGAATCTGAACCCCGAAGTCTGAATCCAGAATCAAGAAAAGTCTATGAAGAACGTCTTAACTACGAGTTGGGTTTGATTAAAGGGATGCAGTTTTCCGGCTACTTCCTGATTGTTGCCGATTTCATCAACTACGCTAAGAGCCACGGTATCCCCGTGGGACCTGGAAGAGGATCGGCCGCCGGGAGCCTGGTGGCCTATGCGCTTAAGATTACCGACATTGACCCGATCCGTCACGGGCTTATCTTTGAACGTTTTCTCAATCCCGAACGCCGCTCCATGCCCGATATCGATGTCGATTTTTGCATCCACGGTAGGGATCAGGTGATCCGGTATGTAAAGGAGAAATACGGGCCGGATAAAGTTGCTCAGATCGCCACCTTCGGGACTCTCAAGGCCAAGGCAGCGGTCAGGGACGTCGGACGGGCGCTGGGTTTTTCCTTTGCCGAGACCGATGCCATCGCCAAGCTTATTCCCGCCCCCAAGCAGGGTTTTGACTACCCGCTGGCCGATGCCATCAAAATGGAGCCTCGGTTGCAAGGTCTCATGAAAAGTGATCCGCGAGTGCAGAAGCTGATCGATCATGCCCTGCGCCTCGAAGGGCTCACCCGCCATGCCTCTACCCATGCGGCGGGAGTGGTCTTATCCAATCTTCCCTTGGTAGAGTATCTCCCTCTCTATCTGGACAAGGAAGGGGGGATCGTCACCCAATTCGACATGGGGAGTGTGGAGAAGATCGGGCTCATCAAGTTCGATTTTCTCGGCTTAAAGACGCTGACCTTGATCCATAACTGTCTCAAGCTGATCCAGGCAAGCCGGGGAATCGAGATCGACGTGAACAACCTCCGCTTGGATGACAAGAAGAGCTATCGGCTTCTCTGCTCTGGAAACACCACAGGGGTTTTCCAGCTCGAGGGCATGGGCATTAGGGAGATGACGGTAAAGATCCGGCCCAGCTGTTTTGAGGACTTAGTGGCCATCCTGGCCCTGTTTCGTCCCGGTCCCCTCGATAGCGGGATGACCGAGCAGTACATTAAGCGCAAGCATCGAAAAGAGCAAATCCGCTATCTCCACCCTTCTTTGGAGTCCATCCTCAAAGACACCTATGGGGTGATTGTCTATCAGGAGCAAGTGATGCAGATCGCCCAGGGGCTTGCCCGCTACAGCATGGGAGAGGCGGATATCCTGCGCCGCGCCATGGGTAAAAAAGACCCGGAGGAGATGGCGAGCCAAAGAGAGCGATTCATCCAAGGGGCACGCAAAAACAAGATCGATTCCAGAAAGGCTGCCGAGATATTCGATCAGATGGAGACCTTTGCCCGTTATGGTTTCAACAAATCGCATTCGGCCGCTTATGCCCTGATCTCCTATCAAACGGCCTACCTGAAGGCCCATTACCCGGTAGAGTTCATGGCAGCCTTAATGAGCTCCGAGATGGGCAATACGGATAAGGTGATTAAGAACCTGGCGGAGTGTCGAGAAAAGGGGATCGAGGTCCTCCCCCCGGACATCAATGAGAGCCGGGCCGATTTTACTGTGGTAGGGGATAAGATCCGGTTTGGTCTGGCGGCGGTCAAAAACGTGGGCGGAAAGGCGGTAGAGGTCATCCTGGAGAGCCGTGAGCGAGAAGGAAGTTTCCAATCCCTTTTTGATTTCTGCCGGCGCGTAGACTTGGGCGCGGTAAACCGGAGGGTTCTGGAAAGCCTCATCAAATGCGGGGCCTTTGATTTGACCGGCATTTCACGGGCTCGCATGATGGCTGCCCTGGATGAGGCCATAAAGGGGGGCCAGTCCTACCAGAAGGGTTGCCAGAGCAATCAGATTACCCTTTTTGGTCTGTTAGAGAATACGGAATCCAGAAGTCGGAATTCAGGAGGTCGGATGCCGGCTCCTGGGGGTGGAGAGCGTGAGGGGGGATACGGTGAGACCTATCCTGAGGTCGAAGATTGGTCGGCGCAACAGTTACTGATTTTCGAGAAGGAGTCCCTGGGGTTTTACATTACGGGTCATCCGTTGGATAAATATGAGGGTGCCATCAAGAAATTAACCAGTGGCACCATTGCCAAATTACGAGAAAAATCTTCCAATGGGGAAGTCAAGGTCGGTGGCGTCGTGACTGCGCTCCGATTGAGGAACACCAAGAAGGGGGAGCGCTACGCGAGCTTTCAGTTCGAGGACAAGACTGGATTTATTGAAGTGATTGTCTGGCCCGATCTCTATCGTCGCTGCATGGAGACTCTGGTCTTGGATGATCCTATTCTCGTGCAGGGGAGGCTGGAGGTTGGGGAGGAAAGGGTTCAGATCATCGCCAATGATGTGACTCCTCTGGCGCAGGTGTCGCACCAGGCCCAAAAGATCCCGTCGCCAGGGGTCCAATCGAGGAGAGATGAGAACGGTGATGGTGTCCATTTTTATCTCCGTGCTCCGGAGGTGACCTCAGAGGAATTGGGCGGACTTCATGACACGTTGCTCCAGTATCCCGGACCCTGCACGGTTTTTCTCCATCTCTTTTTGCCCAATAGAAGCGAAACCATTATCGAACTCCCGATCCATCTCAGGGTTACCTCTACCCCGGCGTTGTTAGAGGCAGTGGAACGGCTCTTCGGCAATCGCATCACCTTCAGCCCTTAGAATCTTGAAGCGAGCTTACTCCAATCAGCGCCGATTCGAAGAACGTGCCATCCTGGTAGGTGTGGAGCTTCCCTCTCGGAAGCATCAGATTCCCTCCGAATTCAACTTGGACGAGCTGGAGAAGCTGGCACAGAGCGCCGGGGCAAAGGTGGTGTGGAAGTTTAGTCAGCACCTAAGGTGGGTAAGCCCGGCTACTCTGATCGGCCGGGGAAAGGTAGAGGAGATTCAAGGGTGCCTGCAGGAGATGAAACCGGACCTGGTTATTTTCGATGAGGATCTCAGCCCCGCCCAACAGCGCAATCTGGAGTCCGCCTTTCAGATCCGGGTCATTGATCGGAGTCAGTTGATCCTCGATATCTTTGCCCAGAGGGCGCGAAGCAACGAAGGCAAACTTCAGGTGGAGTTGGCCCAATTGGAATACCTTCTCCCCCGCCTGACCCGCCGTTGGGTCCATCTCTCTCGGCTCGGTGGAGGCATTGGGACCCGCGGTCCGGGAGAGACGCAGTTGGAGGTGGATCGGAGAAGGGTGCGGGAGCGGATCGGGACTTTGAAACGTCGGCTAGTCACAGTGGAACGGACCCGTGCCCTCCAGCGTCGGGAACGACTAGAGGTGCCCTATGCCATGGTAGCATTGGTCGGATATACCAACTCTGGCAAATCGACTTTGATGAACGACCTCACTCGAGCTGGAGTCGTGGTGGAGGACAAGCTGTTTGCCACCCTGGACCCCACTATTCGATGCCTTCGACTCCCCAACGGAGATCAAGTGATGGTGATTGACACAGTAGGTTTTATCAATAGGATTCCTCACTCCCTCATCGAGGCCTTTAAGGGCACACTAGAAGAGATCAGGTGCGCAGATCTACTGCTTCATCTGGTCGATATGACTAATCCGCTCTATGAAGAACAGATCCGAGTGATTGAGGCTGTTCTTAGAGACATTGGAGCGGGCGAGATTCCTCGGCTCATCCTACCTAACAAAGTCGACGTTGTCTCGGCAGCGCCCTTTCGGAAACTCGTGGGCAACGGATCGCGGGAGGTCTGTCCTATTTCCGCATTAACTGGCGAGGGGATCGACCGGCTCCTGGAAACGGTCGGGAAGATTCTCGATCAGGGTAAGGAACAGACCCAGTTCTGTTTCTCTCCCTCCCAGGGGTATCTTCTCTCTCTCTTGCGTCAGCGGGGTCGGATCCTCGAGGAGAGATTTGAGGCAAACAGCATTCATGTGACTGCGCTTGTCACCCGAAAACTGGCGGGTCAGATTAGAAAACGGTTAAGCGAGAATGGCTATCGGGAGCCAAAATAAATGCTGTCCTATGCTGAACCTACCTAATTTTCTGACCTTGATCCGCATCGTGGCGATCCCTTTTTTCCTGGTTCTGCTTTCTTCGCATCTCTACCTGGAGGCGCTGGTTGTTTTTATCGCTGTAGGTCTGACGGATGCCTTGGACGGCGCGGTGGCGCGGATAACCCATCAGCAGACCCCCTTGGGGGCCTATCTCGATCCGGTGGCCGACAAGTTGCTTGTCGTGAGCTCTTTTGTCATGCTCGGCTGGATCGGAGTGATCCCCTCTTGGCTGGTGGTTCTTGTAGTGAGCCGGGATATTATCATACTGGTCGGCTACGCAGTGATTTATTTCCGTATAGACGAACGGTTGGAGGTGCGCCCGTCTCTCATAGGTAAGTTCAATACCATCCTTCAGCTTGTGACGGTCGGTGTAGTTGTACTTTTCCTCTATAACCCGCAGCTGATGGTCCCCTGGCTGGGCGACGCACTGATCCTGGCTACCGCCGTGACTACGGTGGTCTCCGGTTTCCAGTACATTTCTCGGGGTTTGGTGTGGTTCCGGATTCGGGCTCCATCCAGAGCCGCTTAAGTTGACATCAGCGAGAAAAATTGATAGTAAAATCAGATGCTTGCATGGTCTTGGGGGGGATTTGCGGGATACCCTGTTAAATTTTGGGGAATAAAAAATAATGCCTAAATAATTCTGTCAGCTGACTGTTAAAAACTGTTTTTTTGGTCTGAAGGCACGTAGCTCAGTGGGAGAGCGCTTCCTTGACACGGAAGAGGTCGGCGGTTCAATCCCGCCCGTGCCTACCATTTTAATCGAGAAACAGGTTAAAGGGTTAGATGGGAAATATTCAAGTAAGACTGCCGGGCGGTAAAAAGAAGCAGGTTGCCCCCGGCCTCAGGGTTCAGGAACTCGTTCCCTCTCCGGAGAGGAATAGCGATGTCATCGCGGCGAAGATCGATGGTGTTCTTGTCGATCTTGATCGGCCTCTGAGCAGGGATTGTACTTTGGACTGGATACGGCTGGACAGTCCTGAAGGTCTGGACATCTTACGCCATTCGACCGCTCACCTCATGGCTCAGGCGGTGCAAAGCCTCTTTCCGGGCACCCAAGTAACCATTGGGCCTACCATAGAGGATGGTTTCTATTACGACTTCAAACGGGACGGATCTTTTACCCCCGAAGAGATTAAAAGGATCGAGGCTCGGATGCGTGATCTGGCGGCGTCAGATGTCAAAATTTCACGTGAGGAGATGCCGAGAAAGAGCGCCGTCCGGTTATTTCGCGATATGGGTGAGGATTATAAGGTTACCATCCTGGAAGAGATCCCCGATGAGACTGTCTCCCTCTACCGACAGGGGGACTGGGTGGATCTCTGCCGTGGGCCCCATGTCCCATCGACCGGTGTGATCCGTGCCTTCAAGTTAACGGGAGTGGCGGGGGCATATTGGCGGGGAAACGAAAAGAACGAAATGCTCCAGAGGATCTATGGGACCTCTTTTCCTTCGGAGAAGAGGCTGGGTGAACATCTGACCCTCTTGGAGGAGGCCAAAAAGAGAGACCACCGTCGTTTGGGTCGAGAATTGGATTTATTCAGCTTCCATCCGGTCGCCCCGGCAAGTCCTTTTTTTCACCCCAAGGGGGCTTTTATCTACAACGAGCTCATCTCTTACATGCGTCGTCTCTATCTTCGATACGGCTACGAAGAGGTCATTACTCCTCAGATCTTTGACGTGGAGTTGTGGCGCCGTTCCGGGCATTATGACCATTTCAAAGAGAATATGTATTTTACTCGCATCGGGGAAAGAGAGTTCGGAGTCAAGCCGATGAATTGCCCCGGTCATACCTTTATCTATGCTTCAAAAAAACGATCCTACCGGGACCTGCCGTTGCGTTATGCGGATTTTGGTCGGCTCCATCGTTATGAAAAATCGGGAGTCACTGCAGGCCTGACCCGGGTGCGTTCATTTTGCCAAGACGATGCCCATATTTTTTGCGCTCCTGAGCAGATTTTAGTGGAGATAAGCAATCTATTAAAGATGTTGCGCGAGGTATTTCAGACCTTTCAATTTGGCGCGATGCAGGTTAAGCTTTCTACTCGTCCAGAGGATTTCATGGGGAATCCTGAGGTTTGGAAACGGGCGGAAGATTCTTTGGCCCAGTCTCTACAGAGGGAGGGTATCGACTATCAAGTGAATCCAGGGGAAGGAGCCTTCTATGGCCCAAAGATCGATTTTGTTGTCCTGGATGCCTTGCGGCGGGCGTGGCAGTTAGCCACCATTCAACTTGACTTTTCCATGCCGGAGCGTTTTGACCTCACCTATGTTGCGCAAACCGGAGCCGAGGAGAGGCCCGTGATGATCCACCGGGCCATTTTGGGTTCTATTGAGCGCTTCATGGGAATCCTGATAGAGCATTATGCAGGGAATTTTCCGCTGTGGCTCGCGCCAGTCCAAGTAAAAGTTATGACAGTAACGGACCAGCAAAAGGACTATGCCCTAAAGGTCTCTGAAGCGCTCAAAACTATGGGGTGGCGGGTGGAGGTAGATGGGCGGAACGAAAAGCTGGGCTATAAAATCCGTGAGGCCCAGGTAGCGAAGGTCCCCTATGCGCTTGTCATCGGGGATAGGGAGATGAGAGATCAGACGGTATCGCCGCGTCGGAGGGGTGGGGAGACCTTAAAACCCATGTCCGTTAACGATCTTATGGATATTTTGAAGTCGGAGGTCGCTAGCAAACAAGGAGAAATACGTTAGACTGTCAGCACTCAGCTCAAAGCTGACCGCTAGTTTTTATTGGCTGACTAAAAAGGGAGGTGGCTTATAGCTATAGAGGCAAGAATCAACCATCGAATTCGTGCCCGTGAGGTTCGGGTCATTGGTCCAGAGGGGAATCAATTGGGTGTCATGCCGCTGCATGAGGCCCTCAAGATTGTAGAGAGCCAAGACCTAGATCTGGTCGAGGTGGCCCCGGAGGCCCAACCACCCGTCTGCCGCGTGATGGATTACGGAAAGTTCCGCTACCTACAGAGGAAGAAATCCCACGGGGCAAAGAAAAAGCAGACCTTTGTGGCCGTCAAAGAGGTCAAGATGGGGTCACGGACGGGTAACCATGACCTGGTTTATAAGGTCCGTAATATCCGCCGTTTCATTGAACGAGGACAGAGAGTAAAGGTCTCGGTCTTTTTCCGTGGTCGGGAGATTACTCATCCGGAGCTTGGGCGGAAGATGCTAGACGGGGTATTCTCTCAGGTCGGAGATATTGCCAAGCTGGATATCACGCCCAGGTTGGAGGGAAGGAACATGGCTATGCTCCTTGCCCCAAAGTAAGCAGAGTAAATTAGTTTTTAGTTGTTGGCTAAAAACTAAAAACCAACAACTGACAACTTTTTGAAAGGAGAACACGGTGCCCAAGATCAAAAGTAGTCGAGGTGCAGTCAAGAGGTTTAGAGTCACTGCAACCGGGAGGATCAAAAGAAATAGGGGGTTTAAAAGCCACCTCCTTTCCGCGAAAGGGAGGAAACGCAAGAGGAGGCTTAGACAATCCTCCATGGTATCACCAAGCGAAACAAGGAATATCCGCAAGTTGATACCGTATCTATAAAAGGCAATAGGCGAAAGGCGGGTGGCAATAGGGGAAAAAATTCTAAGGCCTTATGCCTGTTGTCTCATGCCTAATATTACAAGGAAGGAGTTAATAACGTGCCACGAGTCAAGGGAGGAGTGAAATCTAGGCGGAGGAAAAAAAAGATACTGAAACTGGCAAAGGGATATGTGGGGGGCCGGGGTAGACTGTATCGGTCCGCTCGAGAGACGGTAGAGCGAGCGCTCGTCTTTGCTTACAGGGACCGGCGGGTTAGGAGGAGGGAGTTCCGCAGCCTTTGGATAATCCGCGTGAATGCGGGAGCGCACCTGAGCGGGCTTTCCTATAATCAATTGATAAAGGGGCTCAAGCAAGCCGGTGTGGAGTTGGACAGAAAGATCCTGGCAGATCTGGCCGTTTCGGATATGCCTGCTTTTGACCAAATAGCCCAGTTCGCTAAGTCCCACCTGACGGCATAGTTTCCTGTCCGTACTTTGCCTCATACCTCATGGAAGAATCACCGGAAACTCTCAGGGAAGAGATCCTAGATCGCCTAAGGCGAGTTGTCTCTGAGAAAGAGATCGACCATCTCCGGGTGGAATACTTAGGTCGGAAGGGAAAACTTACCCTTCTATTGCGTGGTCTGAGGGAGATCCCCCCTGAGGAACGACCCCAGGTAGGGGATCAGCTTAACCGGCTGAGACGCTTTGTTGAGGAGCAGATAGAGACTCGCCTTAAAGAGTTAAAGGCAAGGGAAAAGGAGAGAGTCCTCAGCGAGGAGAGAGTCGATATTACCCTTCCCGGAAGCCGCTGGGAGTGCGGCCGGATGCATCCGCTCACCCTTGTGATGGATGAGATTATTGATCTCTTCTTAGGTATGGGATTTGAGATCGCCCGGGGCCCTGATATCGAGGACGATTATCACAATTTCGAAGCTCTCAATATGCCTAAGGATCACCCTGCGAGGGATATGCAGGACACCTTTTTCGTCTCACAAGATCGCCTGCTCAGAACTCATACCTCGCCGGTTCAGATCCGTGTCATGGAGAATCGACAGCCGCCTCTCCAAGTCATCGTCCCCGGGCCGGTCTATCGGCTCGACGATGATGTTACCCATTCTCCGATGTTCCATCAGGTTGAGGGATTCATGGTGGACCACCATATTGCGTTCACAGACTTAAAAGGGGTGCTGACCCACTTTCTGCGCCAGATATTCCATGAGCAGACCGGAGTGCGTTTTCGTCCTAGTTTTTTTCCCTTTACGGAGCCCAGTGCAGAGATTGATATTAAATGCTTGTTTTGCGGGGGGAATGGCTCGACTGCTGGCCGACAGGTTTGTCGCGTGTGCAAAGGTTCGGGTTGGTTGGAGATCCTTGGCGCCGGGATGATCGATCCTCAAGTTTTTCGATTTGTCGGCTATGACCCCGAAAAAGTCTCCGGTTTTGCCTTTGGGATGGGCGTGGAGCGGATCGCCATGTTGAAGTTCGGGATCGAGGACATTCGTCTCTTCTTTCAGAATGATATGCGTTTTCTTCGGCAGTTTTCTTAGACCTCCAGCTTGACCCGTGAAGCTCACTTTTAACTGGCTAAAGGAATTTTTGGATATTAAAAAGTCCCCGCAGAGGATTGCCGAGGCCCTAACGATGGCAGGCCTCGAAGTCGAGTCTCTGGTCCCTTTGCGTGACGAGGGAGGGGGAGCGGACGATTGGTTGATGGAGATAGCCGTCATGCCAAACCGTGGGGACTGCCTGGGAATCCTCGGATTGGCCCGGGAAGTGGCTGCTCTTGCCGGGGGACATGTCAGGCTTCCTCCCGCAAGTCCACATACAAATGACCCCAGTATGAAACGGCTCATGGATGTCAAGATTCTGAGTCCACGTCTCTGCCCACGCTATTCTGCCCGGATGGTGCAGGGAATCCAGGTCGCTCCTTCTCCCTCTTGGATGAGGTTTCGCCTAGAGGCATGCGGGATTCGGTCCATCAATAATGTCGTGGATATCACCAACTATGTTATGCTGGAGACCGGCCAGCCTCTCCACGCCTTTGATGTTGACCGGTTGACGGCCAAACGGATTGTAGTCCGACAGGCAGGCGGGATTAAGAAGTTTGTGACTTTAGACGGGATCGAGCGGGAGTTGGCTCCAGAGGACCTTCTCATCTGCGATGGTGATACTCCCATTGCCTTGGCAGGAGTTATGGGAGGGAGAGACTCTGAGGTTCAATCAAACACCCAGGCGGTGTTGCTCGAAAGTGCCCATTTTGATCCCCTTTCTGTTCGTGGTACCGCAAAGCGCTTGGGGCTCCATAGTGATGCCTCCCACCGTTTCGAGCGAGGGGTAGATCCAGAGGGGACCCTCTATGCCCTGGATCGTGCCGCCTTTCTCTTCAACAAGATCACAGATGGTATCTCAGTTAAAGGGGTTGTAGATCGCTACCCTCGCCGGACAAAGGCCGCACCAATTTTAGTGCGAAACCAGAGGGTGAAAGGCCTTTTGGGAATCGAGCTAAGATCAAGGGAGATGGAGAGAATTCTCAAATCCCTCGGGCTGAAGATCCAGGGCCGCTCCAAGAGCGGGCTTAAGGTTATTTCTCCTTCCTACCGTCACGACCTCACCCGTGAGGCTGATCTGATTGAGGAGCTGGCCCGACTTCATAGTTATGAGAAGATTCCTTCAACGCTTCCCTTAGTGAGGCCCCAGGGTGGGGTGGCTGACCTGCGTCTCCTTCGGGAGCGAAAAATCCGCTCTTTGCTGGTTGGAGAGGGGCTGATAGAGTTGATCAACCTCCCCTTTACCTCCGGGGAAATGAACCGGCGTTTCTGCGGACTATGGAATGGTCGGGGATCACCCGTTTCGATTCTCAATCCGTTGGCCCAAGAGAATGCCGAGATGCGCTTGAGCCTTGTCCCCGGCTTGCTGGATAACCTGCGCGCCAATATAGCTCAGAAGGCGAAGAGTTTTTGGGGTTTTGATCTGGGCAAGGTTTTCTGCCTCGGCCCTAGGGGCTCTTTCGAGGAGAGGCAGTATTTGGCTGCCCTTCTCTACGGTCAGAGAGAGTGGAGAGGATTACGGGCGGAAGAGAGGGCCTTAACTTTTCTGGATGTTAAAGGATTGGTTGAGGGGATCCTGGAGGTGCTCAGGCTGGAGCACCGCGCGGTTTGGACGAGCTGTGACATGACCTCTTTCCTCCACTCCGGAAAGGCAGCCTCCCTACAGTTTGGCGACTCCAAGATAGGTTGCTTGGGTGAGGTTCATCCGGATCTGTGTGAAGAACTCGGTCTTCCACCCTTTCTGATTTTTGAACTTGACTTTGAGGGGTTGGTTCAGTATTCTCCGCGTAAATTAACGGCCCGCTCCCTTCCACGGTTTCCGTCTGTTGAACGGGATCTGGCCCTGGTGGTGGACGAGGCATTTCCGGCTCAGCGGATTATTAGTTGGGTCAAGGACCTCAGTCATTCTCTTATTGAAGATGTGGGGGTGTTTGATCAGTACCGCGGCTCTCCGATTCCTGAAGGCAAAAAGAGTTTAGCTTATACGATCTATTACCGGGCAGAGGACAGAACTTTAACAGATGCAGAGGTGAGTGCCCTTCATCAGGAGTTGATTGCTCAAATCGAGGAGGTTTTTGGCGCACAACTCAGAGGGTGATTGAGCTGGGACTCAATAATCAAAAGGGAGGCCGGAAATGACTAAGGCTGATATCATTGCCCGTATTTATGAGAAAGTAGGTTTTTCCAAGAAGGAAGCTGCCGATGTGGTAGAGGCCATTTTTGAGATCATTAAAAGCTGCCTGGAAAAAGGAGAGAAGGTTAAGATATCGGGCTTTGGCAACCTCGTTGTTAACAGCAAGCGCCCCCGAAAAGGAAGGAATCCCCAGACTGGAGAAGAGATGATTATCGTGGGGCGTAAAGTCCTTACCTTTAAAGCAAGTCAAATCTTGAAGAAGACCCTCAACACCATTCTCTCTTAATACCTCCGAACTCCATGCCACCCCGTCTACCTGACAAGATCTATTTCAAGATTGGAGAGGTGAGCCGTATCGTCGGGGTCGAACCCTATGTGCTCCGCTACTGGGAGACCGAGTTTAAGCTGCTCAAGCCGGGGAAGGCGCCCTCGCGTCACCGTCTGTACAAAAAGAGCGATGTGGAGCTTTTGTTAGAGATCAAGAGGCTCCTTTACACTGAGGGCTACACGATCGAAGGGGCAAGAAAAAGGCTCAGAGAAGACAAAAAAGAGAATCAGCAACAACTTAGACTCCCGCTCTCGGACCTCAAATACAAGAATGCCTTGATCAAGATTAAAAAAGGTCTCCAATCTCTCCATAAGATACTCTCCTAATTCATTCCCTAAATTCTTCTTGCCAAGGGGAAAAATTGCAGTAGAATAAAACAACTTTTTGCTTCTCCGCTTTTGTTCTTAAGCCAGATTGTGACCATGGGTCAGGAACCTCCCAGAGAAATCATCGGTCTCATAGAGCGCTTCGAGCGCAATCTCGAAGCCTACCGTAGCCAGGCCTATAACGAGACCCAGGTCCGCCTGGAATTTATCAACCCATTCTTCGAGGCCCTCGGATGGGACGTTACCAACAAGGCCGGCTATGCCGAGGCCTACAAAGATGTCATCCACGAGGATGCGATCAAAGTCGGCGGCGCAACAAAAGCCCCGGACTACTGCTTCCGTATCGGCGGCGCACGGAAGTTCTTCCTCGAGGCCAAGAAGCCTGCTGTCAATATCAAAGAGGAGATGAACCCAGCCTACCAACTCCGCCGCTATGCCTGGAGCGCCAAGCTGCCGCTCTCGATCCTGACAGACTTTGCCGAGTTCGCCGTCTACGATTGTCGCTTACTACCTAAGCCAACGGATAAACCAAGCACAGGCAGGATTCTTTACCTAACTTACGAAGACTATGCCGACCGTTGGGAAGAGATCGGTGCGATATTTTCAAAAGAGGCGGTCCTGCGAGGTTCCTTTGACAGGTTCGTAGAGTCCGGAAAAGGCAAGCGCGGCACTTCTCAGGTTGATGCGGAATTCCTAACTGAGATTGAAGGCTGGCGTGAGGCATTGGCTCGCAACCTGGCCCTACGCAATCCCAAGCTGACCGTGCGCGACCTCAATTTTGCCGTCCAGCGCACCATTGACCGGATCATCTTCCTCAGGATGTGCGAAGACAGGAGCATTGAGCACTATGGACAGCTCCAAGCGCTCCTTAACGGCGAAAATACTTACAAAAGACTCCAGTACCTCTACGGCATTGCGGATGACAAGTATAATTCCGGCCTTTTTCACTTCAGGGAGGATAAAGGAAGGGCCGAAGCTCCGGATGAACTAACCCTCAAGCTCAAGATTGACGACAAAGTTCTTAAAGATATTATTCGCCGCCTCTACTATCCCGAAAGTCCTTACGAGTTCTCAGTACTTAGCGCCGATATCCTGGGAAACGTCTATGAGCAGTTCCTGGGAAAAGTCATCCGTCTCACCGCCGGTCACCATGCTGTGGTGGAAGAGAAGCCGGAGGTCAAGAAGGC
>JAPUHZ010000025.1 GCA_027297485.1 Deltaproteobacteria bacterium | reverse complement strand
GATTGAAGCGCGTCAGCAGAAGCCTGCTTCTGGGATGTTTTAGGAGGCGGTCTACTGATGGGAGTTCGCGCAGGAGATTTTTTGCCTGTTCCATCTTGGTGAATAACAAATAATACAAACGCAGTAAGTAAGTTTACATTTCCTCGGTGGAAGGAGCCTTCAGGCCGAGGGAAATGGGCCGGTGCCTTGAGGGCCGCCACCCCTACCCCTTCACGTGATTATTACTACCGTTTGGGCCTGCACCAAGCCTCACGTTCGGTTCCCTCGTCCTTCAGTCTCCTTCCCCTCGGAATAGCCTCAATGTAACAAATTTAAATACGTGTGTATTAGTTGCTGACCATTTACCCTTTGCCAAAGAAGAGGTTTGCATAAGCAAGGGGCAAATTCAACTCTCTCGCTGCATGGGCGTCCAACGTAAATAGCAAGTTTCCCCTTCTGGGTCGAAACGGTCTCGCGTTGCTCAGGGGTAGTGAAAATAACCATGCTTTTAGTTATACTTCGCTGGGGTTTCCAAAGGGGAGAGGCGGTAGCTCTTCCCTTTGGCCGACCATAGCGTTTCAAACCCCGTGGTCGATATAATATGACTGTTACGACCGTTTGATTTCCGACCGGGATGAAATTGCAGAATAACTCTCGCACATGGATGGTGATCTTCTCTGTATTGGGCCTAACCGTTATAGCAACGGGTCTCGGGGTCTGGTGGTGGAGGTCCACGGGATATGTATCGACCGACGATGCCCGCATTAGAGCAGAAATCGTATCCATCAGCGCGGAGATCCGAGGGAGGATTAATGTGCTCTCTAAAGAGGAAGGGGATGCCGTGGCCCAAAAGGAGATCATGGCCAGGCTTGATAACCGAGAGGTGCACATCCAGATTCAACAGGCCCAGGCCGAGGTAGACCGGGCACGTAGCAGGTTGCTGCAGGCGGCAAGGGAGATTGACCTTCATCTAGAGAGACAGAAAAGCGAGGTTCCTCAAGCGGAAGCGGCACTACGGGCTTATCGCTACAACCTTGAGGATGCTGATGCCCATACGGAACAGGCTGAAGGCGACTGGCAGCGAAGCAAGGCGCTCTTTGAAAGAGAGCTCATATCGGCGCAGGAGCTGGCCCGTGCGCAAACCGAGCTTCGCCAGGCTCAGGCACAGGTTTCCGCTCTTCAAGAAAAGATCAAAGAGGGCGAGTCCACCCTGAAATTGGTTCGAGTGAAGGGCAGGGAAGTAGCCGTCAAGGAGGCAGATCGCCAGGCCCGGGAGGCGGGCGTCCGCCACGCGAAGGCCTCCCTGGCCGAACTGCGTCGCAAACTCCAACTCACCACGATTCGGAGTCCAGTCAGAGGAGTCGTAGTGAAGAAGAGCGCGCACCAGGGAGAGGTTATCGAGCCGGGACAACCGATTTTTATGGTGGTGGATTCGAGCCGATTTTGGGTTGAGGCCAATGTGGAGGAGACTGAGATTCGTTTTGTCAAACCGGGAAGCAGAGTGATTATCAGGGTCGATGCCTATCCGGGCCGAGATTTCACCGGCAAGGTGATGGAGGTCGGAGACGCCACGGTCTCGGAGTTTTCTCTCTTCTCTCCCCAGAAGCTAACCGGGCAGTTTATAAAATCGACGCAGCGTCTGCCGGTCAGAATATCGGTGGAAAACGCCGACGGTTTGCTAAAAGTTGGCATGTTGGCGGTAGTGTGGATTGAGAAGGGTGCGCCCTAGGATGGAGCCGTCTCCTTTTTCCTCCGGGCCCTCGCAGGGCGTTCGCAGGTGGTGGGTCTGCGTCACCCTTTTCCTCGGTACGTTATCTGTTGCCCTAAGCGTGACGTCTGTCAACATAGCGATCCCCACTATCATGTCTTCCCTCGGCGCTTCCCTGAATAAAATCCAATGGGTCCTTACGGGATTCATGATCACACGCACGGTTCTTATCCCCTCGGTGGGATGGTTGGGAGATCGTCTGGGGGATCGCAACTTATTTATCCTAAGCACCACCGTGTTTACCGGAGGTTCTTTCCTCTGTTCCGTTTCGTGGAATGCTGACTCTCTTATTTTCTTTCGGATTATCCAGGCCGTCGGCGCCGGTCCATTGATCGGAGTCGCCATGGCCATTATGTTCGAGGCATTTCCCCCTAAGGAACGGGGTCTGGCTATGGGACTCTTTATGATGGGTTGGTCGTTGGGCCCTTTTTTTGGTCCGCTCCTGGGCGGCTATCTTATAGAGCATGTCCACTGGAGGGCTATTTTTTATATCAACATCCCTGTGGGATTGCTGAGCATCGTTAGCGCATATTTTATACTGCCTCGGGGAAAGGCCACAGGGAGGAGAGTCCCGCTCGATTTACTTGGGTTTCTTACCTTGACCGGAGCGGTTGTCACGCTCCTTTTAGCCCTGAGCCTGGGACAAGAACATGGCTGGGGAAGCCGACTTATTGTCGGACTGTTTGGCGCTTCTCTGGCCTTTTTAACTCTCCTTGTGGCCACGGAGCTCAGATTGAAGAACCCTTTTTTGGAGCTGCGCTATTTTCGCAGTCTGAATTTCAGCTTGTCCAACCTCATCATCTTCTTTCGGGTATTCGGCTTTCGTGGAGCCAATTTTCTCGTCTCCCTTTTCCTGCAAAGGTCCCTGAATTACAGCCCGTTGCAGGCGGGTATCTTCCTTCTCCCGGGGGCCATTTTCACGGGGATTGTCTCCCCATTGGCGGGGAGCTTATCGGACCGCATCGGTCCGCGCATTCCCATGGTCTTTGGGTTTGTTATCCTTGTCCTCACTTTTTACGGTCTTTCCACTATGACGCTTTGGACCAGCATGGCCTTCATCTTTTTCCTTCTAAGCTTAAAAAGCATCGGGCAAGCAAGTCTTAATGCACCCCTCAATACGGTTGCCCTGGGTGCCTTGCCGGAAGGAAAGGCAAAGATGGGTAGCGGGATCATCGGGATGACACGAGGCCTAGGAGAGGCCTTCGGGATAGCCATTTTGAGCTTTCTCTTGGAAAGATACGCCTTTTTCAACCTCGCCTCTATGACCCCCCTTCAGGGGGCCTACCTTTCAGCGGGGGAGCGCTCTCAAGCGCTCTCTCAACTCCAAGTTCTCCTCCTCCGGGCCGGGCAGTTTGGCAGTGCCTTGGAAGACAAGGCACAGTCCCTTTTGGCTCACACTTTTTTCAACGAGGCGCTCACCCGCGCCTATCAAGAACTGTTTTTCTTGATGACAGCCATTTATCTTGTGCTGACCCTGTTCGTCTTTTTCTTGCGTCCGGATAAGCGGGGAGTATAAGCACCTCTGCCCCTCGATGGTCGCAGGGGCATGACGTATAAAGTATGAGACTGCAAACTGTCGAAGTACGATGGGTGCGTCAGGATGCGTCTCTTGTAAGAGGAAGTTAAGGATTGACCGGGATCACAGAACCGTCAGTTTGAAATTTACAGAAGCGCGCTGCAAAGGCAAAGCCGGCTCCCAAGCCAAGGAGAAAGGTGATCCATTTCAAAGCACCGGCAAATTTATTCACCTGCCCGTTAAGGCCACCGGAGACTGCATCTGGCTGGTCCTTTTGAGATCTGATTTTCACGGGAACATTCCACTCTCTGAAAACCCTGTCCTGATTCATGGTCCAGACATTGATCTGGTTGGGCTCAGTAAAACCAAGGGCCACCACGGTAAACCTATCGGCGGATGCGCGAGGAAAAACTCCCTCGGGGAGACGGCTTAAATCAACTCCTTCTTTAGGGAGGGGGTTTTTGGCCGACAACATCTCAGAAGGCAGAAAGTAGGAATATCGGCTCGACGAGGGTTCCAAATCCAGTTCTTCAAAACTTGCGGCGTACACCCCATTTCTCCCATGGAAGTCCATTTGCGCGTTATGGACTTCTTGAAGAATAGGGGCGACGGTTTTTTCTCCATGACACGCCCAAGCACCGTGGCCGCCCAAGGCCAGAAGGCCCGCGACGCCAATGGCGATAAAGATTGCCGTTCTCGCGGCGGCGGAGGAGCGCCTTGTCATCATGCCCACGACCAAACCCACTGGAAACGCGACGACGAGCAATAGTATAATGTTAAAAAAGGAGCCCAGAAGAGACTCACTGCCTGCACTGTTGGTGGAAGCAATGTGGTTTACACACGCAAGAACTGGCTCCGGCAAGAGAAGAAATATCAAGGCAAGTATGGTTGAAACGCTCATTTTAGCCCCCTCCACTAGGTGATGAGCCAGGGTAGGAGCAATTCTTATACCAGCACACTTAGTCTTGTGGGTCCCTTCAAAAGGCTAATATAATTAGGTATTTATAAAGCGCTTGGTTATTAGAATGCATGGAGGAGTAATGCATAAATTGCGCACTTTCTTCCCCTAGTAGCGAAATTTGTCATTGTGGGCCTATAATTACGGGAAGGATAACCTCACGCCAGGCCTGAGAACGCATAGCCCGGGACAATGAGCAATCGGCACAGCCTTCCCGCAACCGCGCTGGCGACCGCATGACGATGAAAATAATCGAGAAGAGACTGCCCGCTTTTATTTCCGAGGGGATTAGGATTTGCCTGACTTAAGGAAGAGCTATCCCCAGGGGTTGTAACCACCATCGAGCGTAGGAAGTTGGCGACGGGCGCCGTCAGCGTAGTTGGCTAATCGACGTTTGAATGGTTTGGCGCCGTTTCCTCATTTTAGAGGAACAGTAACGTAGACGCGTGGTTGACTTCCCACGACCCGCGTGATGTGGCCCCGGCCCGTTACATCCTCTGCCAGCAGGACATCCCCCGGGCCAAAGCGTCGCACCGTCCCGTCACCAATCTCAATCTCCCCTTGGCCGGACAGAGTCATCACGTACTGACGTCGGGGGGCCGGGTGCCAGTCCAGAATATGGCCGGCCGGGGCGCGGCGAAATACAATGCCGGCTGCGGCTTGAAGCGAGGTCGTTTCCGCATCGCCCATCGGCTTGAACTCCATCTCTATCTCCTCGAAGTGGGATTCACCATCGCGCCCCGTGTAAAGTCGAATGATCTTCATCATCTGGCTCTTGTAGAAAAATTGTGCGAGAAAAGCAATGGTGCAAAGCGGATAAGCTTCAGACTTGTGTTGTTTGATTATTATCATACCTCGCGGCTTGCCGCGGGCACAAAGCCGATGGGGTATCCAAAGGGGAGAAGCGGCAGCTCTCCCCTTTGGTCGACCGCGGGGTCGAAACCCCCGTGGTCGATATAACTTGATTTATCGAATGCGAACTTGGTAGGAGAGCCCGAAGAATGGGAAATGGAGATTGTCTATATTAGAATGCCCTGTACTTTTGATAGATGGTGGGATTGAGGCAACCGTGTCGGTTTTGTGCGTTCCTGACAGAGAAGGAGGAATGTCCAGAATGCGTACAGCATTATGACCGCACCGGGCACTACCCGAGAGAAGTTCAATGGCATCAGATACCGGGCCAACCGCGACTCTTTACCCGTTCCTGTGGTGAATGCGGAGGAGATCTCTAAGTTGATTTGAATATTAGCATACCCCGCGGCTAGCCGCGGGCACATAACCGATGGGGTTTCGAAAGGGGAGAAGCGGCAGCTCTTCTCTTTGGTCGACCTCGGGGTTTCAAACCCCGTGGTCGATATAATTTGATGTTTCTGCGCTAGTCAGCTAGGCGAAACCGTATGAACTCTACCTCTCCTTTCCGCGAAGGGGTCAAGGCGGCCATTCCGATTTGGATCGCCTTTGTTCCCTACTCGTTTGCCCTCGGGATTGCCGCCAAGGCACACGGTCTCCAGTTGGGAGAAACCGTCCTTATGTCGGCTCTGGTCTACGCCGGACCAGCGCAGTTCGCTGCCCTCGAGCCGCTCGGGTTAGGCAAGCCAGCCCTGCAGATCTTCCTCACTACTTTTATCATTAACCTCCGCTTCCTGGTGATGAGCGCTGCCATCGCCCCTTACTTCCGCCGGGTGAGGCGTGCGACCCTCTTGCTCTCCGCGCAATTTATCAGCGCCAGCAGTTTTATCCCATCGTATGTCCGTTTTCAGAAGGGAAAGGAATCCCTCTCTGGGTCTTCACCCGAAAAAGTGAATGAGAACGGCTTAGGGAACCTTCGCTATTTTCTCGGGGTGGCTCTGACGAGCTTTTCTGTCTGGGTGGTGGGATCGGGGTTAGGTTATTGGGCTGCACTTCAGGTCCCTCTGGGCTTTGAAGAAGGGCTTAAGTTTATTCTACCCGGCTACTTTGCCTGTATGCTGGCGACAGAGATGAAAGGATGGACTGCTCCACTCATCTGTGTGGTGAGTCTTATTGTCGCGGTTCCTGGAGTTATGATGATTCCTAACTGGGGATGGTTCATCGCCGCGTTTATCACGGCAACCATAGGTTGGGGGCTAGAACAGTGGATAAAACACGGCTCGCGATAATCGTAGGGATGGGTCTCCTGACCTACCTGATCAGGGTTATCCCGCAGGTTTTCCTCGTAGGGCGGAGTTTCCCCGAGGCCTTTGACCGCTATCTTCGCTATCTGGCCTATGCGTTTATCACGAGCATCATCTCGACCAGTCTCTTCCTATCCGGTCCGCGCTTCGACACCGGGGCTGCGCCCTATCGTGCCCTGGCCCTCGTTGCAGCGATCGTAATTGCTCTATGGTCACGGAGCACCGTTATCGGCATGCTCTCCGGTACCTTAATTGCCCTGGGTCTCACCTGGCTTAGCTGACGTAGCCTCACCAACCCTTTGTGTGGGGGGAGAACATTTGACTCGTAACGATGTATAGTCATTTTCAAGCTTGTACGGAAACATCGGACCCTCAACAAGAAACACTGTGCTACGGTAGAGATCCGGTTTTTTTACCGGAACGTTATATTATGGCTGTCTTTTCCCTTCTCTTTCTTCTGTCCTGTGGCGGTGGAGGGGTGCCGGCGGCACCCGTGGGCCATCCTATCGTGGAGGTGATTCCTGTTGAGCTGGATCCGGAGACGCCGAATAGGAAGCATCTCGGTCGTCTCACCTTTCTGAGCGGATTCGAATTGAGATCGGCGGATTTCCGCTTCGGCGGGGTGTCGGACCTGGTGTTGGACGCCGATGGCAGCATGCTCTACGCAATCTCTGACCGCGGCTACTGGCTTTCCGCCTCAATCCGCCATGATACGAAAGGGCACCTCAAGGCCATTGGCCCCTGGGAGATCACTCCTCTACTGACGCCTGAGAGAACCACTGTTAGCGGATGGATGCGTGACGCCGAGGGGTTAGCAAGGGACAGGGACGGTTCCTTCATCGTATCCTTTGAGTATGCTCATCGCCTATGGCGATACCCGCCACCTCCGGCCGCATTTAGCTCCCCGCCTCAATCCCTTCCGACTCCGGCCGAGCTCGCAATGGCACCTTCCAATGGTGGGCTTGAGGCAGTGACCGTCCTTCTCGACGGTCGTCTTCTGGTGCTCACAGAACAATATGAAAATCCGGATGGCAGCCTCAAAGGCTGGCTTATTGAGAAGGATCGATTTGCCGTCGTCTCTTACCTGCCTTTGGATGGTTTCCAACCGACCGCCCTGGTAACACTGGCCGGCGGCGATGTCTTGGTGCTCGAGCGCCGCCATAGCTGGCTTACCGGGTGGGCGGCTCGGATCACGCGACTTTCGCGGGCAAGCTTAAAGGCGGGGGCACGACTCAAGGGCAAAGAGATCGCTCGACTCGAGCGGCCTCTCGTGGTCGATAACTTCGAAGGGATCGCGGTCCGAGATGTTGCAGACCAGGGAACATTCATCTACCTCATTTCCGATGATAATTTCAGCCCCTTCCAGCATACGTTGCTCCTACAGTTCCGGCTGGAGGCGGACGGGAATTAGGATGATTGATTTGAATATTAGCATACCCCGCGGCTAGCCGCGGGTACATAACCGATGGGGTTTCCAAAGGGGAGAAGCGGCAGCTCTTCCCTTTGGTCGAGCTCGGGGTTTCAAACCCCGTGGTCGATATAATTTGATGAGCCGGAGAAGCCAAGGGCATTGGGAGCGGGAAACTCTATTTCCTCTTAATCTACTCCGGTAAGGAGAAAACGAACTCTGCGGTCAATACATGGAAGAAAGCAATCCGATTTTGGATTTATTATGAGGAAATTATCGAGGATTAAGTCAAGATCTGAAATCATAAGGTGGCTGAAACATTCTTGTTACTTTGCTTGGGCAGGAGCAGGATAGAGCACCTCCATTGCTGAGGCGTTAAACGACCACTATTGTCACTATATGTCCGGAAGACGCGGCTAGGCGTTTGTCGCGAGTCAACAGTGGAGCAGACAGGCTCTCGGCGAGCGCAATATAAGCTGCATCATATGCCGTCATGTTGTGGCGCAACTCCCATTAGATCTAGAAGATGAGGTGCGTGGAGCGTCTCTGCGGACGAGAAAATGCGTTCCTCGATCTGCCGCACTGCACTGGTACGGAGAAGCACCTCCAGCACGGCTGATGCATCGATGACGATCTACGTTGGTCCCGCTCATCTCTTATGATTTTCGCGGGTGGCACAGATGGATGAACCGGCGTTCGCTAGCGTAGACGCTCACCGATTTCCCTGAGCGTAGGCCGCTCGGCGCACCGCCGGATCTCCGAGAGGAGATAATCGGATAGTGACATCCCTTCGAAAGTGATTAAATGACATCTTGGATTTTAGATTTGTGATTTTGGATTAGATAGAGGCAGACACCGACAAAGCAACAGTGGGTAGAAGGCGATAGACAGTAGGCGAAGGGTGAAACTCGTAGGGTTAGAGCTTGTAAATAGGAATCCGGAGGGCACGGGCCACATCAATAAGTCGAGTATCATAGCTGGCAAGCCTTACGATTTGTCCTTGCTTTCGGAGAAAGTCGACAGATGCCAGGTGGAACGCATCCAGGGTCCGAACTGGCTTTGGGAAAGGCTCCAAGGCCCTTGCGAGCACCGGCAGAGTTAGTTCAACAAGAGCAACACGACCGATCAGGGCACGCACATGGTCGCCGTGAGATCGGGTAAGTCTCCTGGCGTTAATGCGTATCCAAATCTCATACTCGAGGAGACGGCTGGAAACCAAAGACTCGTGCCAGAGCCGGTCCGGCGGCAAGCGGTCCTCCGCCAGAAGATGAGCAAGCACAACAGAAGAATCGACATAGATCACCGCTCTGCCCGGTCTTGCTCGATTTCTCGAAGCAAGTCATGGAAGGACATTACCGGCTTGCGCGGCGGGGGTCCAGGAGCTGCGAGAGTGGGCGGCGTAATCCAGCCTTGGCGTACAGCCTCGGCTAGCAAAGCATCCGCTAGGAAGGGGCTTCGGTTCTTTTGGGGAGGCACCAGTTCGGCAACCACGCGATCACGGTCGGTGACCAGTACGGTTTCTCCGCTCGCGGCAAGGCGTACATACTCACTAAGCTTGTTCTTTAAGACTTTTAACCCTACGGCTCGCATGGCAACAATGTAGCTTCTGGTAGCTACCATGTCAAGCACGGCCATACATTGTAGAGCATCCGACAAAGTCTGAGTTCGTCATTAACTTAAAAACTGCTAAGGCTCTCGGTCTTACGATTCCGCCGGAGGTGCTGATGCGGGCGGATAAAGTGATCAAGTGATTTTGGATTAAAGAAAACTCGTTAGGCATGCTGGATTGGCGATTTTAGATTGGGGACAAACGGACAGAGACAGGGAGGAACCAATGAGTAAAAAAATGTTTTGTTTTGCCCTGTGCCCTATGCTCTTAGCGTTCCCGCCCAGGCGCAGCAGACGAACAAGGTGTACCGCATAGGTTATCTAGCGCCGAGGTCCGTTCACGAAGGCTTCCGCCAACGTCTGCGCGAGCTTGGATACATTGAAGGGCAGAACCTCGTCATTGAGTGGCGCTTTTCCAAAGGCAAGAGAGATCTTTATCCTGAACTTGCGGCCGAGCTGGTCCGTCTGAAGGTGGACCTCATTCTTGCCGTGGGTACCGGCGCGACCCGTGCTGCCAAACAAGCCACCAGCACGATTCCCATCGTGATGGGAAATTCCAGTGTTGATCCTGTTCGGCATGGCTTGGTCGCCAGTCTTGCGCGGTCTGGGGGAATATTACAGGTCTCTTTGACCTCATGCCGGATTTAGCTGGAAAACGACTGGAGCTGCTCAAGGAAGCTTTCCCGAAAGTTTCCCGGATTGGCCACCTCTCGGTTCGAGGCAACCCGCTGGGCGTAGCTCACCTTAAAAAGACTGAGGCCGCTGCCCGTGCGTTGGGAGTAGGTTCAAAGGCTAGAGCTCCCAGGTCCTGACGATTTGGAGAATGCATTCCGAGCCGCAGTCGGGGGGGGGGTGCAGACGCTCTCATCGTAGTGGGGGTAATTTTCTTTAGTCCTCACCTACAACGGATAGTAAATCTCGAAGTCAAGAACCGATTACCGGCGATATATACCCACAGACGTTGGGTGCCATGAGCTACAGGACGAACAATCTCGAGCGGTACCGCCGCGCTGCGACGTATGTGGGTAGGATACTGAAAGACACTAAGCCTGCAAAGCTGCAGATCGTATGTTCTCTAAAAACGTCTTTGCATCATCGGGCAATGAGGTGAAGTTCAAAGTGACCCGAATTGCACTGTTTACGTTCGCAGGATTCGCA
Organism: Deltaproteobacteria bacterium; assembly: GCA_027297485.1. The sequence continues at coordinate 6,433 of JAPUHZ010000025.1, read as the reverse complement.
TCCACCACTTTAGCGTAGATCTCGGAAAGTATGCCCGCGCCATTGGGAGTAAGTCGGACCTTGAGGTTCATGTTCTTCTCAACCGCTTCATCCAAAACAGCCTGTGCGCGGGTTTCGGAAAGCCTCTCGATTCGGCCCGCAATGACTTTGTTCGAAATCGTTTTTCCTTCCAGGACGAAACACTCAATTGAAAGCGGCGGATCGAGATCGAGAAAGTGCTCCGGCGCCTCTTCAGGCATCGAGCAGGCATAGTCTCCATCCAGGCCCTTAACTTCATAAACCTGAATCAATTCGTCCACCCCTTTAAACTCCAAATCCTGGTTATCGCCCACCCTGACAACATCTTTCACCTGCTCATAGGTACTCAGAGAGATGAGCACCTGCCCGCTTACGGTGTAGGACTCAATGCGGTAGGCCATGTTGATGGGGGTTCCCAAGGCGCCATACTTGGTTCTTTTCTCTGAGCCGATGTTTCCGACGATGACCTTGCCCGTGTTGATGCCGATTCCCATGTGGAGTTCAGGAAGCCCTCGCCCCCTTTGCTCGGCGTTGATCTCGACCAATGCGCGATGCATTTCCACAGCGCAAGCCACCGCCCGCACAGGGTCATTCGATGAAGTCAATGGAGCACCAAAGAAAGCAAGGATGCCATCGCCTTGAAACTCATCCACTGTCCCTTGGTAGTGGGTGATGGTGTCGACCATCGGCTCCAAAAAGCGGTTGACAATTTGAATAACCTCGCCCGGCTCCGTCCGCGACGATAGCGCGGTAAATCCGCGAAGGTCAGACACCAAAAAGGTGACCTCACGCAACTCGCCTCCAAGCTTGAGTCCATCCGGAGAACTCAACAGCTCATCGACCACTTCTTGGCTGATGTAGCGGCCAAAGGTGTCGCGAATGAAATCGCGTTGCTTGAGGCCACCGATCATGCTCTCAAAGGTATTAGCCAGCCGGCCTACCTCGTCGCTGCTTCTTTTTTTGGGGATGGTCACTTCCAGGTTTCCGTGACTCACTTCCTCTGCTGCTGAGGTCAGATTCCGCAAAAGACGGAGCATGCGCGAGGAGGCCACACCAAAGAGAATCAGTCCGAGCGCCAGGATGCCCGCTGTGAGGCCGAAGAGCCTAAGGGAGTTCATCCGCACTTTTTCCGCGACAGGCCTGGCAAATTTATTCAGCATCAAAATGGCAACGACCCGTCCATTCAGCTTAAGCGGAGTATTGATTTGAAGAAACTGATCGAACTCCCTGTTTCCCACCTTCCCACCGAAAAGTTGGCTGTGCATCATTCGGCCGGCCTGCCAGGTGTCCTCGGTGCTTTGGTATGTGGCTGGGAACCAACTGTGGATGTGCACTGGGCTGCCGATGTCGAAGATCGAGCGGCTTCCTGTGGGAGAACAGGGATTTTTCGCCGCGGCAGGAGAGCACGGGTTAGCGACCCCACGAAAGCTCTGGCTTGAGCCCCGGAAGGCGTTGTTGCCAACGGCGACGTACTCAAAACTGTTGTCTTCTCTCCGGCGCATGATTATGGCGTTATCCACCTTAAATTCTTTTTCAATGCGGCTAAGAGCCTGAACGGTATCCAGGTAGTTCTTGGTCTGCTTATCTGCGGGAGTCCTCAGGGCGTGGATGTCCTCTGGGTTCAGCCAGGCGGCGCCGCGCTCTGCAAAAAACTCAAGACGTGAGGCCAAGACTTTGATCTCATAATTTCGGCTATCCTGATAATAGCGAAAGGCGAGCGGAACCACCGCCACAAGGAGAATAAGTAGGAATAGCAAAATATTTTTAAAGACGATGGAGCGGAAAAACCGTAATCGCCCTGAAGATGTTTTTTCTGTCATTGGAGGGATCCTCAGCGGATCTTACTTCACAAATACCTTGTAGAGAAGCGCTATTAGCCAACCGTTATTATATTAAAAACATCCCTAAGAAGGGAATAGTTCCACTCTTTAGGAAAAAAACTGTTCCCAGCTGAGCACTTTTTCCGGGAAATCGGCAATTGTTCGACGAAGGCTCACGTCGAAGTCCGATATGACTTATCCCATCAGGCCCAAATACCTCCAGTAAGGAATACCAGCCATCAGTGCCAAGATATAAGCGATGGCATAGATCGGATTGATGCGGCACATGAGAGGGTAGGAAAATCCCCTTCCCTCGGTGGTTGCGTAGGCAAGCGTGTGCCAGTCTATCTGGAATCGGAAGAACCAAACTTCTGACCCCACAAGGATAATCATGGTTATGATCCACGGGCTAATCCCCATTTCATTAGATAGTGGGACCAGGGCAATCGATAGAGTAATCACGGTCAGGCGGCTGGTAAAGACTAGCCTAAAAGCGAAGGCAATAAGGGCGATGATTATAAATGAGAGGGAGGGAGTGTCCACGAACGGAAGAACCAACGGGGAAAGAATACCCACTAACCATACATCAATTCTGGCGTTGGTAAGAACAGCGGGTATGCTCACCATCACGCCCAAATAGATGAGCAACTCCCAATCGATCCCCTTCTTCAACCTTCCCCACCCTAATACCCCTGAATTGATCAGGACACAAAGCCCGGTGAGGGAAATCCACGCACCGTGGATTCCGTGGTAGGCAATGGTCAGCCAGCCTGTCACCATGAGACAAAGGGTTCCCAGGGTGATCCACTCCTCTCGGGTTAGAGATCCGAGGATATCGAGTTGAGTATGGACCATCTTGTAGGAGATCTGCGCCTGAGACTCGGGTCGATAGAGAAGATTAATGCTCAATAGCACTATGGCGATGACAACCAGGGTAGGGGGTAATGTGGCGATAAACCAATAACCCCAGGTAAACTGGGCGCGGGTATCCTCAGGAAGGAGTCCCCAGGCTAAGAGGGTTGCCGTGGACCCGGTGAGGTAGAGAAAGCCGAGCTGTCCCAGCCCAAGGAAGCTTGCGGCAAACAGGCCGGTCGAGGCCCTAGAGGGATTTTTGTAGCCTAGACTCTCGGAAAGATTTAAAACCATCTGGCTGATAATCGTGGTACGGGCGCTTTGTTGTGGGATGAGTGCGGTGACAACGACTCCCATCATGCCTAACGCGATGGTCTGCCAGTAATAAGTTAAAGGAACGCACCTAACCAGCTGCAAGGACAGGCGGTAAAATAAGCCGGACCCGGTCATCGCGGCTCCCAAGCCCAGTACTCCCAGGGTCATAAACCATGTGGTGCTGACAAAGCCGCTGAGAGCAGTTTCCGGTGTCCCTAAACCAGTCAATATTAACCCCAGGGGGAAAATGAGAGCTACTCCGTAATCCGGAAATACCCAAAAGGCCCAATAGATCAGTGTCAGGCAGAGCAGACCAAGTTGCTTGGTTGCTGTTGGTTCCAGGCCGATATCAGGCGTCCAGAACCAAAGATAGCCCCAGACCAGAACACCCAAGATTCCCCCTATCCATCGGCTCCAAGACGGTTCTTGGTAAAGGCGTGAAAAAAATGAGACCAGATTTGACCGGACTGGACCGGTTGGTGAGACTACCTCGGAGAAGGGCAGCGCTTGATTAGATTTTTCCTTGTCCCAGTAAAGCTCCTCCACATCGCCGGCCAGGGTCGAGGTCTCCTGATCCACTAGATTGAGGGCGCTACGCAGACAGTTGAGTGCCTGTGTATAGTCCTTCTTTCCCAATAAGACGTCTGCCATGTTCTGGTAGCGGTTCAGGGCTTCGGCCCCCAGTATCCCTGAAGCTCTTTGAGAGAGCACCTCTTTATATGTCCTTATTGCTTCCCGAAAATTCCCTAAATGAGCCAGCGTGTTGACCTTTAGGTGAACTAAACCCGAGTCAGAGAAAAAGTGTTCAGGGGGGATTCTTTCCAGCGCATTTTTTACGAATAGGGCGGAACCGTCGAGTAAATCATCTTTATGAACGATAAGGAGCCGAGCGGCTCCAGGCCAGTTTTCCGCCTCTAGGTAGTGGTGAATCGCCTGGTCCCAGGTTTCAAGCACTACAAATTGGGCGGCTAGTTGGGTGTGCAAGCGTTTTTTTGTTTCTTTACCGTCAATAGTGAGGAGTTTCTCTTGTAAAAACTCCCTAAAATAGCTATGCAGCTCAAATCCTCCGCCTTCCAGGGGTTGAATGAGAACACTTCGGCTTTTTTCCAGGTCGGAAAGTAGCCCTCGTGCCCCTTCGGTTCTGAGGAGAAGACCAATGGCCTTTGGATCTATGGCTGTCAGCAATGAGGCACGTCGTAAAAACTGTTGGTCGTTCGGTGGCCTTGAACTATAGAACTCCTCGGCCAGAGAGTTGAAGGCATCTCGGCCTTGGGAATATTGTTGTTCCGAACGGGTGAGTTTTTTACTGAGGACAGCGCAAAACTGTAGCAGCCAGCTAGGATGTTTTGCGATCAACTCATCCCAGGCCTCTCGACTAAGCCTCCACACTGTCGTATCTTTGACCGTCACTATGGTGGCGGAGCGCGGCTCCCCGGAGAGCAGGGCCATCTCCCCAAACCAATCCTGCGGTCCCAGCACCGCGATGCGTTCAGACTTCACTTCGCTCTCCAGCACCACCTGTACGGCCCCAGATTGAATTAGGTAGAAGGAATCTCCTTTATCTCCCTGAGAGAAAATTGTTGTTCCGGTAGCAAAAGACTTCTCTTCCAGTTTGCCAAGGATCTTGGCTACGTCCTCACGCGACAGCCCGGAAAAGAGAGGGATGTTTCTTATGGTATCCGATAAATCAGCCACGAGACCACACACCGGTTAAGATTACGGCTAATTGTCCTCGGCCAATGTTTGATAGACGGAAACGCGGAAGAAGAAATTGGGAATGTTTACCCATAGAAATTTTATTTTTTGTCCACTCTCCGTCCTACCCTTTCATGATATATTTTTTACTTTAGCCGACCCTCAAAACCTATCTTCGCCTATGGTTGTAGCAGATCCACTTTCATCCCCTCATAGGCGGCCATTGTATGGGGGAAAAGACGCTGGGCCTGTTTTTCCATCTTGCGAACAGTGCTGTCGTCATGAATGGGTTCATGGTGGAAGAGGACCAACCGTTTGACACCGGCCTTCTTTGCTACTTCTACCGCGCTCATTACGGTGCTATGTCCCCACCCCTTGCGTGGATCCGTTCGAGAGAAGTATTCGGAATTCAGATACTGGGCGTCATGAATCAGCAGATCTGCCCCGCGGACAAACTCTATCACCTCCGGGTACCCTCCCTTCTTCTCTTCGATGTCCGTGGCATAGACCACACTCCTGTCTCGGTACATAACCTTGTAAAGCATGACACCGTTCTTTGGATGAGCGTGGCTTTTGTAACTCAATATGGTCAGCTCATCCTTAACCCGTGCCTCTAAGGAATATTTCTTATCTACCTTGGGTCTAAGGCTCCCCGCTTTAAACCGGACAACCTCACCGCCCATGAGAGAGAAAATCTCTTTTCGCGCGTCGAGCTCTTGGAGGCCAATGGGAAAAAACTGGCTATCCATCGCAGTCCGAAGCGTTGACTTCAGAGAATTCCGAGGAGAATTGGGTCCAAAGACAAAGAGACGGGTGTTGGACTTCTGCAGCGGCTCAAAGAAGTAAAGGCCAATCAGGTGGTCGTGATGCGTGTGGCTGAGAAAGATGTAGAGGTTGAGGTCAGGTCGCCTGCTTTCGAGCAATTTCTTGCCCAGTGGGATAATGCCTGTCCCGGCATCGAAGATGATGCGCCGTGTTCCAGCTTCTACTTCCACACACGAGGTGTGCCCTCCGAACTTGAGCGTTTTTTGGCTGGAGGTGGGATAACTTCCCCGAACTCCCCAAAACCGCACTTGAAACCGTTCCTTTCGATCTGACATCTTTGCGTTACCTTCTATACTCGTTTTCTCCTTACCGATTCAGCATGTCCGAGCTCGTAACTCCCCATCTTCTATAATAACTTCAGTTGTTTTGAAAGAAGATTTTGACTACCTGCCCGTTGCGAGCACTCCATTGGATGTAAACCCCGCCTCTTGAGGGGAGCATTAAGCAGATGGGGTTTCCAAGGGGAAAAGCGGCAGCTCTCCCCCCATAGATCGTCTCTTGGGCCGAACACGGGGATTCAAATCCCGTGTTCGATATAACTTGATTCGAACCGGAGGTCTACAGATGAAAAAGAGTGCCCGATTGCGTCAGGCCATCTCGGAGCGGCGAGCTGTAGTCGTACCTGGCTGCCACGATGCCCTTAGCGCGAAAGTCATCGAAAGCTGCAGGTTTGAGGCCGTTCAGATTTCGGGATTCGGTGTCGCAGGCTCGTTGCTGGGCAAGCCCGACGTCGGTCTGGTGCAAATGAAGGATGTACTTGAGACGGCCTGGAACATCGTCCAGGCGGTGAATATCCCGGTCATGGCGGACGCCGATACCGGTGGGGGTAATGCCATCAATGCCGCCTGGGTCACCGAGCGGCTGATTACGATGGGAACCGCAGGCATGAATATCGAGGATCAAGTTCT
>JAPUHZ010000249.1 GCA_027297485.1 Deltaproteobacteria bacterium | reverse complement strand
GTAAGCAGATTTTGGATCTTCTTGCTGATCCAGGTAACTGGGGTCGAAAAATGGGGATTTGGGTGATGAAGGTGACGACAAAAAAAGGCTCAAGATCTATTGTAAACCAGCGGGTTCCGTAATAGAAGAGAAACCGATAATAAATAATAAATGCTGACCGGAAAGGGGTCGAAAAAAATGAAACACGTTGACCGTCGAACATTTCTAAAAGGGATGGGGGTTTTAGGAGGAGCTGCGTTTGGGCTAGGGGCCTTTAACCCGTTCGAGGCTCAAGCCAAAGCATCGGTTCTGCGGTACGGTCTCAATGCGAGAGATATCAGGAGACTTGATCCCATGGCGGGCCCCAACTCGGTGGACAAAACGGTGCTGGAGCATATTTACAGCGGTCTGGTTCGGCCGCTTCCGGGAGTGGCCAATCCCGAGCAGCTCGAGCCGGATCTGGCCGAGAGCTGGGAGCATTCCAAAGACCTCAAGACCTGGACATTTCGCTTGAGAAGGGGTGTGGAGTTCCATAAAGGTTTTGGCGAGTTTACCTCCGATGATATTGTCTTTTCTCTTAATCGGACCAAAAGCAAGAAGACTAACCGCTACTACAAGAGCTACAGGAACTTCGGCAAGATTGAAGCCTTAGACAAATATACAGTCCGGATTCATCTGAAGAAGCCCGCCAGCGCGTTGTCTTTTCTCCCTACAGTACTTGACTGGCAGGCGGGAATGGTCATGAGCAGAAAGGCCGTAGAAAAGTTTGGGAAAAAGATCGGAAGCAATCCCGTTGGGACCGGTCCCTTCATTTTTCAGGAGCATATCCCGCAGGAACACCTCATTCTAGTACGGAATAAGAACTATTTCCGGGGCACGCCGAAGATCGAAAAAATCATCTTTCTCTTTTTGCCTGATTCGAGCAGTCGAACGCTCGCCTTCAAGGCAGGGGAACTTGAAATTACGGAGGTAGTTAGGGAACAGCGAGCCATCGACCAGGTTAAGGCCTCGAACGTGATCGTCGAGTCATACGGTCCCCCTACGGTGATGAAGCTTCATATGGACAGAAGAAGGAAACCCTTAGATGATATCAGGGTAAGGCAGGCCATCGCATATGCCATCAACCGAGACGATATCATAAAGTTCATTGGGGGAGAGGTGGCCACACCGTTGTACTCGGTGATTCCAGCCCCATTTGTCGGAGGGTTGCAGGATGTGCCCGAGAAACTCAAGTACACCTACAACCCAGCGATGGCGAAAAAACTTCTGGCTGAGGCGGGGCTCCCCAAGGGCTTTACCCTGGACCCCGTCTTCATTACCGAAAGGGATTTTCTCCGACGCCCGTTCGAGCTCATGCAGGAGCAGCTGAGGAAGGTGGGGATCAATATCAAGTTGAACGTCATAGCCCACCCGGCCTGGCACAAGAAAAACGACGAGGGGAGCAATCCCCTGGTCTTCCGGGCTGCCACCCGCTTCCCCGTGGCCAGCCTTATCCTTGAGGAGTTCTTCCTCGGGGGAGGAAAGCGCAACTTCTCCCACTATTCCGGGGCAGATGCGGAGATAAAGCGCGCTCAGGGAGAGACCAATACGGAGGTACAGAAAAAACTCTGGCAAGAGGCCCAGATTAAAATCCTTGAAGACCTGGCAGCTTATCCGACCCATTACCTCAATGCCGTCACCGCGCGCAAATCGAACGTGGATCTAGGCTTCAAGAAAGTGGAGTCGGCCTTATGCATCTGCATACCCATCAAGTGGAACGCCCGCCTCAGGTAGCCCTTACGGGCTTGGGAATCGATCCACGTTTCTAGGGTTTCAGCAGGTCACACGTGATCCAATACTGTATTCGACGGATCCTCTGGGCGATTCCCACTATGCTCGGGGTCTTGCTCTTTATCTTTGTCGTCATGCGGATCCTTCCAGGGGACCCGGCCTACGCGATCCTCGGGGAGGAGGCCCCGCCAGAGGCGCTCGAAGAGTTTCGTAATAGCTGGGGCCTAAACGATCCCCTCCATGTGCAGTTTGGGAACTTTATCGGCGGTTGGTTCCAGGGGGACCTGGGGATCTCTATGGCCAACAGGCGGCCCATCCTGCCGCAGCTCTTAAGGGCAATACCTTACACGCTGGATTTGACTCTGGCGGGATTGGTTATCGGATTGTTGTTCGGCATCCCTCTGGGGGTCTTTACCGCCCAGCACAGAAACAGCTCAGTGGACTACATCGGGCGCATCCTTTCCCTGGCAGGACTTTCCATGCCCTCCTTTTACCTGGGGATTCTCTTGATCTTCTTTCTGTCCTACAAGTTCAACTTCTTCCCGGTGATCGGCGCGGGAGACTTAAGCGATCCTTTGAGCCGGCTCCATCATCTGGCTCTGCCCGCCCTTAGTGTGGGGCTGGTGCAGATGGCCTACATCACCCGAGTGACTCGATCCTCGTTTTTGGAGGTCATTAACGCGGAATACGTTCAGACGGCAAGGGCCAAGGGGCTTAAAGAACGTCCTGTCATGTATAAACACGCGCTCAGAAATGCCCTGGTCCCTGTGGTCTCCGTGGTTGGTATCTATGTGGGAATTCTAATCGGCAGCTCCATCCTGGTGACCATCGTCTTCAACCGGCCGGGTTTGGGCAAGCTCATGGTGGGGGCCATCACCACCCACGACTACACCATGCTGCAGTCCATCATGACCATCTACGCGGGCATCATTGTTATCGTCAACCTCTTAACGGATCTGGCCTATGCGTTTGTCGATCCCCGAATCCGGTATCGATGAGATAGGAGCGGTTGCCTCCAGCGAAGGACTAATCTGTGCTGCCAAACCAAAGACGCAGGAAGATCGTAAGGGCGATCAAGAATAACAGCACGACGTTGGTAGGGATCGTTTTGACGTTTTTTGTCCTCTTGGTTGCTCTGCTGGCGCCATGGCTGGCGCCCTTCGATCCTATTCACCAGGACATCTCTATAGGAGACCTGCCTCCAGGTCCGGTCCATATCCTGGGGACCGACAGCTACGGCAGGGATGTCTTATCCCGAATTATAATGGGGACGCGGGTCTCGCTTACCATAGCTCTATCTGCAGTGGGTATTGCGATGGTCATCGGCAGTTTGGTGGGCGTGACCGCGGGTTACAAGGGAGGAATCATAGACACGATAACGATCCGCATCATCGACATGATGATGACCTTTCCCACGATTATTCTGGGGCTCATGGTGCTGTCCATCTTGGGATCCGGGATGTTCAACTTGACAGTGGCGATCACGGTTGCCATCCTGCCGCGATTTGCCCGTGTTGCAAGGGGTTCGGCGATTGCAATGCGGGAGCGGGATTATGTCCAGGCGGCCCGCGCCCTCGGGATGAGCGATTTTCGCATCATTTTCGTCCACATTCTGCCCAACATTGCCAACGAGATCCTCGTCGTTGGCACCCTCTGGATGGCGACGGCCATCCTCCAGGAGGCGAACCTGAGCTTCATCGGGTTAGACGTGAGACCTCCCACGCCAAGTTGGGGCGGGATGATCCG
>JAPUHZ010000248.1 GCA_027297485.1 Deltaproteobacteria bacterium | reverse complement strand
GGCGAATAGCCCACGACGAATCGAAGGGTCTTGCCTTTATAGAACTCTTCGCCCAAAGCTGTGGTCGAAGCGCTGAATACAAAGGCAAGGCCGATCACGAGTGTAAGGAATGATAACAGTCTCTTTTCCATAATACTCTCCCTCCTATAAAGATTTTGAGCGGTCCTTCCGATATGCTTCACCCAAAGCTTATTGCCGAAAACAGAGCAGCTGTCAAGACCCCTTATCGAGTTATATGAAGACCAACCCTAAGGTGTTACTCGATGCCACCCACGGACCTCACTAAGGCAACAGGGCAAAGATCCTTAAGGGGGCACCGCTGCCGCCCTGAATCTTCATGGGGATAGCAAAAATGGTTGCCCCTTTCAAAGGTAACCGTTCCAGGTTAGCGACATTTTCGAAGATGGGGACATTAGCCCTCCCAAAGATCCGGTGAACGATAAAGTCCTGTGAGGGACCATAATCGATGCTCGGGGTATCAGTTCCTACGGCGTCGATCTTGCGCTCTTTGACAAGGAACTCCGCCGCCGACCTGGAGAAGCCGGGAAAGCGGAGGTTGGTAACTTCGCCCGCCAGATCTGTGCCGAAGTAACTCTTGCGGTCACCCTAAAACTTACCCCAGCCGCTGTACATGAGCACTATAGCCCCACGGGGGATCTTTCCGCTCTCCCTTTCCCACGTGCGGATATCCACCACCTGCAATTGATAGTTTGGATCCGCCTCTGACTTGTGCCTCACATCGATGACCACACCCGGTCCAATAGTCCTTCCAAGCGGGACCAGATCCGTTGTCCATTTTCCCTGGGCAAAATGAAAAGGCGCGTCTAAATGCGTCCCGACATGCTCTGAACCGCTATAGTTATAAGAGGAGTACCAGAAGCCCTGAGGCGTTATCCCCTCATGAACCTTCTCCAGGTTAAAGGGCTTAGCTGTCGGCCAATGCAAGGTATCCTCCGCAAACGGATAGGTCATGTCGATGAGCTGTTTGTCATCAATGGCATAAGCCTGGAACGCAAGCAGCCATAACGACAACAGTAAGAAAAATACTTTTCTCATCATTGGTGCCCTCAATCTTTAATCTCTTGATCTATTTTTTATAGTTTCCAACTGCCGCTTGGCATCACGAAAGTCCGGATTGATTCTTAAAGCCGCCTCAAATTCCTCCTCTCCCTCTTGAGTCCGCCCCATACCCCGAAGGATTTTACCCAATTCATAATGGGCCACATCATCATCAGGACATAGTCCAAGACCCTGACGGTACAGAGCGACGGCATCCTGGGGGTCCTTAGCTGCCTGGCCCTTCTCAAAGTCGCGAAAGGCGCGATTGCAGTCCCGCCTCTTTTGCTCCTCCCTTTGCTTGGCGAGCTTCAGTTCTTCGATCTCATGCCTCTGGCGTGCGATCTCCTCCTGATGCTGGAGTATCTGCTTTTCCTGCTGGCGGATAAGCTCCGAGTCACAAGCTGAGAGAAGGAAAATGGAAAGTAGGAAATGAAAAATAGAAATTTTTAATTTCAAATTTCTAATTTCTGCTCTATCCATAACCCATGGCCGCAAGGAAGGCGCTCAGAGAACGAAATTGCATGGTGGGATTGCTCTCCTTCTGCTCCCCGATGGTAGAAATCATTTTGATGGCATAGTTGTGGCCGGGGAAGAGGAGCGTTTCGTCGGGTAGTCGCAAGAGCCTTTGGGTGAGGCTATAGTACATCTCTTCGGCGCTGCTGTTGGGAAGATCGACACGGCCGCACGAACCGATAAAAAGGGTGTCCCCTGCGATTAGGCGGCCCGGCTCACCGGGAGAGAGGCCATCGATGAGAAAACACTGAGAGCCCGGAGTGTGGCCTGGGGTATGGATCAACTGAATCCCTATCCCTCCCACATCGATCTTGTCTCCGCTCTCCGTCTTGATGATGTCCGAAGGGGAGAGGGGTTTTAGGAACTCCGCCTCTGCCTTGTGAACCACTACCTTGGCCTTGGTCTTCTCCAGGATCTCTTCTATTCCCTCGATGTGAGCCCCATGCAAGCAAGATCCCACATGGTCCGGGTGGGTGTGGGTGACAAGGGCATGGGTGATCTCCATCTCGTCCGCCTCGGCCATTCGCAGAATCTTCTCGATGTCCCACGCGCCATCGATCACCGCAACCTTGCGCGTCTCGGTCGACCCCACGAGGTAGACAAAGTTCTGCATGGGACCGATTTCAATTTGTTTAAAGTAGAGATGATCGCTCACGTCGCTTACAGCGCATTGCAAAATGAAAAATGCAAATTGCAAAAGTCAAAATTTTCACTTTGCATTTTTACTTATTTGATTTCAGCCGCCAATGACTCGTAGCTCACACCTGCCCCGTTCTCCTGGCTCACCGGCAGACCCAAACTGGACCACCCTGGGGCGATGACATTCCCAACAGGGTCGCGCATCCCGCCAAATCCCCCCTGCATGCTGGAGACATCCTGATAGCCTGCCTCCTGAAGCAGCCTTGCAGCCGCATCAGAGCGGGGACCGGCCTGACACCCGACGATGATCTTTTTATCCTTCGGGAAGTGGCGCTCCACAACCTTCACAAACTCGTCATTCATTGCCATCCCCTGAGCCGGATCAGGAAAGGCAACTGGAATATTAACCCCACCCTGTGGATGGCCAGCCGAAAATTCACGCACCGTGCGTACATCAATGTAGACACAGCCTGCCTCTTTCTCGAGCAGGTCGTGCGCTTCCTGAGCCGTAATCTCTTTAATCGCCATAAAAAAACTCCCCCTTTAACAAGCTAAGCATCAGCTATCATCCTTGACCCGCGGTATAGTTCAAATCGTTTAAACAGTTCAAAACGTTTTAAACGTCTTGAACGACTTGAACGTATTGAACAACTTCAATCTCACATTCCCATAATATTATACCCTGCATCTACGTGTACAACCTCGCCGGTCACGGCACTGGCCATGTCGCTCACCAAATAGAGCGCCGAACGCGCCACCTCTTCTGCATCGATGTTCCTCTTGAGCGGCGCCCGCTCACTACTGTAATGCAACATATCCTTAAAACCGGCAATACCTGCGGCTGCCAGAGTTCTTATGGGACCGGCTGAGATCGCATTGACCCTGATCCCCTTTGGCCCCAGATCGTATGCCAGATATTTAACGCTCGCCTCAAGGGCCGCTTTGGCCACACCCATGACATTGTAATTGGGAATAACCCTCTCCGACCCCATATAGGTCATGGTCAGGATAGACCCCTTGCGCCCCTCCATAAGCGTAGCCGCCCGTTGAGATAAAATAACCAACGAATAGGCGCTCACGTCCATCGCCAAGTGAAATCCCTGCCGACTGGTTTGGACATAAGGGTTGGAAAGATCCTCTTTGGCGGCATAGGCGATGGCATGGATCAGGATATCCAACCCCCCCCATTCCTGCTGTAAGGTCTGGAAGACCCGGTCGATCTCATCATCTTTAGTTACGTCGCAAGGGAGAATGATTTTTGCCCCAATCCCTTCGGCTAGGGGTCTCACCCGCTTCTCCAATATCTCTCCGGCATAGGTAAAGGCAAGTTCCGCGCCTTCCTCATGGAGGGCCCGGGAAATCGCCCAGGCGATGCTCCTGTCGTTGGCAACGCCGAAGACCACTCCCCTCTTACCTTTCAACATCTCCATAGCCGCCTCCCTCTTATGCCACTTTGTAGCGTATGGCTAACTGTCAGGTGTCTGGAGCAGGTTACTGGTTATCCGTTACTCGTATATTCGTTCAATCGCTAGGTCGCATACTCCGAATAAACGAGTCAACGATTAACTAAGTAAACGAGTAACCTATCTCTTTTGCCTTGGCCTCCCCTCAAGGCCTCTCTGCCAAAGGTATTCCCTTTCCCCAAGATGCTTCCCCACCCAGCGCGAGAGGACAAAAAAGAGGTCGCTCAAGCGATTGACATATTTCAGAGACCATTCACTGATTTCCTCCACCCGCGAGAGCCGCAGGATCTCGCGCTCGGCTCTCCGACATACCGTGCGGCACTGATGGAGATAGCCTCCGATTCTTCCCCCACCTGGAAGCACAAAGGACTTGAGCGGTCCCAGCTCCTTCTGGCACTCATCGATGATCTCCTCGATCTTTCTAATTTCCCCTTCCCCTATGCGATACATACCTGCATAGGTAAAATCCGCCGGGGTTGCCAGCTCGCTGCCCAAATCAAACAGCTCATCCTGGATCTTACGCAAGACCTTGTCCAGGAAGCGGTGCGCTTCCCCTTCCTTGAGCCTCTCCTCGTTGAAGAGCCGCGCCAGTCCCACGATTGAGTTAAGCTCATCGATCGTCCCGTAGGCTTCGATCCTGAGAGAATCTTTAGGGACCCGCCTCCCGCCCACCAAGGCAGTCTCTCCCTTGTCTCCTGTGCGTGTATAGACACGTGTGATTCTGATGGCCATGCCGGTCCTCTTACTTAATAGACAGAAAATTGAGACAGAGACCGCCCCTTCCCTCTTTTATATCTCTATCTCTGTCTCCTTACTTTTACCGCTTCACCCTTTTCTTTTTGCTTTTATCTGATTTTGCCAGAAGAAGTAAGCGGGAATACCGAGCCCGACAATCCCCACCCCTGTCAGGGCTTGGAGGGGCCGTTCCCAAAGAGTAGCCAAGGCAATCCCAATATGGGCGAGAATAAAGACGACCGGCACTCCGGGATAGCCCCGGATTCTATAAGGGCGCTTCAACTCCGGCCTCTTCTCTCTCAGCACCAGGAGGGCGCCGACTGTGAGCGCTGAAAAGAAAACGATAACAACGCTTACATAGGTCAACAGGGCGTCAAATGTTCCGGTTAAAATAAGGAAAGAGGACCACAGGGATTGCAGAACAATGGCGTTGGCGGGAGTGTAAAAACGGGGATGGATGCGGCTTAAACACTGAAAGAAGAGGCCATCCTGGGCCATAGCAAAGTAGATTCTGGGGCCGGTCATGATAACGACACTCAAAGTCCCCAGGATGGAAAGCGCGATGACGGCAGTGATCCAGACGGAGGTCTGATGACCGAACAGGGCAGTCGTCGCTACTTTTGCTACGCCGAACGTCCCTTGCATCTCTTCCACCGGAACGCCGTAGAGGTAAACGGCATTGACGGCGAGGTAAAGGAAGATAATGAGCAGGTTGGCCCAAAGGAGCACTGCCGGCAGGTTTTTTTCCGGCTGCTTCACCTCGGCGGCCATATAGATCACCGCATTCCATCCCGCATAGGTAAAGATGACCGGGATGAAGGCGAGCCCGAAGGCGGTCAAGTCGCTGACCTTCGCCAGATCGAAGAGGGGAGAAAAATGGCCCGTGTTTCCTCTCCCCAAGCCGACACCCAAGAGAATAATTCCAAGGAGGGCGCCGATCTTCAGCACGGTCAACAAATTTTGCACCCGGCTCCCCTCTCTGACTCCCGCATAGTGGATAGCCGAGAAAACAAAGACGATAAAAATCGAAAAAATATGCGCCGGAGACAGCCGAAAGGAGAGACCCAACACTTCAAGGGAAAATAGAATCCGGTCGTGAGAGAGGAGCGGGAAAAAAAAGGCGAGATGGTCGGTAAATGCCATAGCTAGGAAAGCGATTGAGCCTGAGAACGTGACAAAGAAGGAGGACCAACCTGAGAGAAAACCAAAGAGGTGACCGTAGGCCTCTCTCAAGTAAACGTAGTCTCCACCCGCGTAGGGAAGGCTGGCAGAAAGCTCCGCGCAGCTTAGAGCGCCGGCCAAGGCGAGAAGTCCGCCCAGAAGCCAGACCAAAAGAATAGCCCCTGGAGAGGGAACACTTTGGGCAACGAAGCCCGTGGTGACAAAGATCCCGATGCCGACCGTGCTGCCAACGATCACCATCACCCCGTCAAAGAACCCCAACTGGCGCTTTAGTTCGGCTTGCCTCATCGAATCAAATTATATCGACCACGGGGTTTGAAACCCCGCGGTCGGCCCAAGGGAACATCTAGGGGCAAAGAGCTGCCGCTTCTCCCCTTTGGAAACCCCATCGGTTATGTGCCCGCGGCTAGCCGCGGGGTATGCTAATAAATCTATCTTTTTTATTTAGCAGGTCCAGGGGGATGCTAGCAAATGAGCCATCTGTCCAGTCCCGAAGCTCTTATAGAGCTGGCTATTCTTTCCCAAAAAGGGAATCCGTGATAAAGCTTTGAGCATTATCCAAGCGAAAAAAGATGAAGCTGGATAGAAAAGTCGCCGTCGTGACTGGCGCAGCTCGTGGGATCGGTCAGACCATCGCCTTAACCTATGCCTGCGAAGGGGCCCTGCTCTCCTTATGGGATATCGGCGCGGATGGGCTTAAGCAAACGGCTGAAGAAATAAAAAGGACGAAGGGTGAGGCCCTTGCGCTTAAAACCGACGTGACCCGGCCGGATGAGATTGAATCCGCGGTCAAGGCCACCCTAGAACGCTTCGGGCAAATCGATATCCTGGTCAACAGCGCGGCTCTGAAGATGGCCTTTATTGTCCCGCGTGAAAAGCGGGCGAGTTATCACTTCTGGGAGATTAAACCGGCGCGTTGGCGCAGACTGTTAGACGTCAATATCACCGGAGCCTTTCTCTGTTGTCAGCGGGTGGCCCAGCATATGGTTGAGCGTAAATCGGGATCCATAATTAACATCACCACCGGCAACGAGACCAAGTTCCGCCGCGGCTACGCCCCTTACGGCACCTCCAAGGCAGGTTTGGAGGCCATGAGTCTCTCGATTGCCAAGGAGCTTCAGCCTCATGGTGTGCGGGTCAATCTCCTTCAACCCGGTGGGGCGGTCAACCTGAGCGGAGAAAACGACCCCTCGCTGCTCCCCTATGATGTGATGGTCCCTGCCGCACTTTTTCTGGCTTCGGACGAATCCCGAGAGGTCTATGGAGAAATGTTTATAGGCAAAGAATGGAAAATAAGCTAGCCATTATTATCCATAGACCAAGGAAACGTAACGACACTTTGTCGGCCGAGGGATGAGCCTTGATGGGCGAGGGCACAGAAGCATGCAGTTGCAAAGACTTCTGGGGTGTTCGTTTGTTCGCTTCCGATCCTCTCCTGAAGCCGGGTAGAGCCGCAATTGCAAGGCTGCTTCATAGTTCGACATGCTCACTATGACCCTCTTCAGGACTTACGCGAGCGGAAAAAACGACTTTTTCTTTGGAGGTATGATGGATTGGAAAGAACCCGATATGTTTGAGCCGACGGAACACGGCAATAAGCCCTTCGCCATCCGAGTCCCCGCTCTCGTCGTGACTCGAGGAGCGAAGGATCGGATTAATTTTCTCACCGCCATGTGGTTTACCCCCACCGGTTTCGATCCTTCTCGCCTGGTCGTGGCAATCCAAAAGAAAACGTTTACCTACGATCTCCTGCTGGAACGAGGAGAGTTTGTCATGAGCGCACCGACCGACAAGATGATGGATGTGGTGGTCTTCGCAGGCTACATTTCCGGCAAGGACGTGGACAAATGGAAGGCGACCGGTCTCACGCCTGTTAAGCCGTTAAAGGGTTCGGTTCCTTTGATCGGGGAGGCCATCGGAAACGTGGAATACCGGGTAGTCCAGCAGATCCCTTTCGATGAGGGAACCGATCTTTTTGTCGGAGAGGTCCTGGCCACGCACGTCCGCAAGGGCGCAATGGAAGGCGAGCTTTATCGGGAAGATTCCAACCCTCTTCTCTACATGGGGACAAAATATGACCCTGAGGGAAAGTCTTTAGGGAAATTTTACACCCACCTCGACAAAGTCGAACGCGCGAACTACGACTCACCCCTGCTAAAGAAATATCCCCGAAAAAAATGAGTCAGAGACACAACAGCAAGCATCCTTGACACCCGATCGGCAAGGGCATATAGGCTTGGATCAAGGTAAATACCAGCCTAAAAAAGGAGAAAAAATATGGCTACAAAAAGAGACTTACTTTTGATTTCTTTCTTGCTTTGCGCGTTGTTTCTTATCACACCTCAGAAGATCTTTTCCGCCGACCTCCCCAAGTCCATGCAGGAAATCCTCAAAAAGGGCAAGATGGACCCCTCTATTCTTTCCGGCATTGACACCGAGCTCAAAGTTCCCAAGAAATTTATCGAGGGGGCAAAAAAAGAGGGCAAACTCCGCATCCTCTCTACCCTGGACCCGCGACAGGCCAAAGCAATCTTTAAACCCTTTAATGAACGCTATCCCTATGTCTCCATCGAATACTCCCGTGCCAGTGGTCCGATTCGAAGGATCAAGACCCTGACGGCCTTAAAGCAGGGAAGGCTCGTCACCGATATCTTGACCGGTGTGGGTGGATCCTACTTCTTGTTTCGAGAAGCCAACGGCCTGGAGGACCTCCGGGATATTCCTAACTGGAAAAACAATCCGGAAGGCACCAAGGATCCGGATGGCTTCTGGGTCGGGATGCACTTACGCTACTGGTGCATGGGCTATAACACGGAGCTGGTTAAAAAGGAGGACCTGCCCAAAAAGTGGGAAGATCTCGTGACCAATCCGAGATGGCGCAACAAAAATCTTGCTCTTGGCAATCGAGCCCAACTGTGGGCGCTGATGCTGTGGAAGGCCAAGGGAGAAGAGTGGACCAAAAACTTCCTCACCAAGCTCTTTACCGAGGTCAAGCCCCAGCTCCGCAAAGAGGGTATGAACGCCATGTTAG
>JAPUHZ010000247.1 GCA_027297485.1 Deltaproteobacteria bacterium | reverse complement strand
GCCTCCTTCGCGGGGGGATTCTCTTGGAAGACCTCACGCAGCGATTGTCCAGCACGTACCGCTACAACCATTTTGCGTCGCTCTTGCTCAAGTCTTCTTTTTACTCATGTTGATCACCTCCATGACGTGTTTTCTACCATGTTACTGTAAGGGAGGTGCTTGCACTTTACTGTAAGGGAGGTCCTTGCACTTGCCCGGTAATACCAAGCGTTAAAAGACTCCCTTCAATGGAGCATCCCTCCTTCCCATAACGTCTTGGTCCGTGAGAATCAGTATAAGCTTCCCATCGGCGACAATAGCCTCAACAACCTCCAGGAGACCACCATGCTTTTCTGACAAGGTCTCAAGCCCATAAACGATCTCTGCCATTTTCCTGAACCTCCCTTTCCTGGGCAGAAAAGGCCCATAGATTTGCCCCCGGAGTTTAGGAATTCAGGATCTCAGAAGTCTCTTCGCAGGATTTTATTTTCCTAGGATTTTTTCTGGGAAGGTTCAAGTTCTCACGCCAACCCCGAAAAGTACGCCAACCGAAAAGGCTGCTGCCGTCCACTTACCCTCCACGGCCCCAGCCTCATCCCAGATTGAGGATTCTCGATAGCGAGCAGCTCAGTCGCTCTGAGGCCGCCCGGGAGTACCAGATCTCGCAGTTTTAGGAAGGAGTGGAGTTCGGAGGCGGGCGGTCCTTACTTGGAATGGATTGCTCTTTAGTGCTGGTTGAATTAGTATATTTTCCGTGAATTCAAGTGTCGATCTTCCAGAATTTCTGGTCTGCACCCCGCAAGGGACCTGGCGTATTGCTGGTACCCGCGTATCCCTTGATAGTGTGATCTATTCTTTTTGGGAAGGTGCAACTCCAGAGGAGATTTGCCAGGACTTCTCTTCCCTATCCCTCGATCAGGCTTATGGGACTATAGCCTACTACCTCAAGAATCGGGAGAAGGTCGATGCTTATCTCCAAGAACAGCAGCAGGCTGCTAAAAAGCTCCGGCAGGGGCTGAAAATCCGCCACAAAGATTTCCTTAGGGACCTCCGCCAGCGGCTGCTTGCCCGCCGTCAGTCGCCAACGCCTCCGTGAGTGCGGTTAGGTACCTTTTCGACGAGGACTTCAACGGGAGAATCGTGCGTGGAGTACGTCGGCGGCTATCCAGCCTTGATACTATAACCGTACAGGAAGCCGGTTTGCGTGACGCCCCAGACTCTGCAGTTCTAGAGTGGGCTGCGGCCGAGGGCCGGGTAGTAATCTCACATGACCATAGGACCAGTCGCGCCTATGCGGAAGAGAGAATGAAGGCGGCATTGCCAATGGCTGGTCTTATCTTAGTACGTCAGGATTATTCTTTAGGGCAGGCAATTGATGATTTGGTGCTCATCGGCGAGATCACCACAGCAGAAGAGTGGCAGGGGAAGATCGTTTTCTTTCCGCTTTAGAGGGATGGAGGCTAACGGATCTGGGTGGGGTCGGCACCGGTGCTTAAAATGATGCCGGAGACCACCAAGTTGGTGTCATAGACCACCTTGAACATGGGAGGTTAGGACGCCCGTTGCCTCCTTCGTTCCTCTCGTGCAGCTTGGACCTCTGCATTATTTTCCTCGAGGGTGAGCTTCGAGGCGCCGGATCGTTGAGCTTCTTCCCGAATTTTTCTGAGGATGACCAGTTCTTTAAGCCGGAGGATGCTGTGCAGGAAATCTAAGGGGACGTTGCGACTTTTATGGCCTTTCACGATTCCAAGAGCCGCTGCCAGCGCTCGTCACACTGACTCCGGCCGTACACCCAATGGCTCCGCCAGCGGCCTCCCGCTCCGCCCTAGCCACTCCACCGACAGATACGCTATTACCCAACCTCTTCGGTACTTCTGCACCCCTCCGACTTCTCGTCCGCCTGTGCGGCACGCAGACAGGCGACCCTGGCGAGCCCATCGAAAGCGATCCAAAAGCGGGGTTTCACGTTCGTCTCCAGTGAAAGAGATTTTTTTGGAAAAGGTGAAGATCGTCTCGTTATGGTAAAGGAATGCTGGGATGGGAACCACGCTTAGTGGTAAGCTGATCTTGTCCCGACGGACACCACGAATCATGGGCCAAATCTTTGGGCAATTTTCTGGGGTGTGATCCTCCAGGTGCTTTTCCCTTTTACGTCTGGGAGAGCTTGAGAGCCCTTTTCAATATGGATGGGAATGAAAGCCCTCATGCCCTGCTTCCATCAGCCTCCTTTCGTAGACGCTCTTTCTCACGTTTCCGGTTAAAGCCCTTTATCCCCTTTTTCGTGGTTTGGGGACCGCCAGTTTCCCTTGGCAGCGGGATTTTTCCAAGCTTTTTCATTTCATCTTCTGGTAACCATAACCTCCTTACGCAAAGAGTATACCTGGACTGGCCTTTTATCCGTTAGGTAAGCAGTAGAGAATTATTCAGCTTTGAAACAGGCAAAAATCGACTGGCCATCGTCCCGTAAAAGCCGGCATGTATTGGCCCCGTACCGGGTGCAATGCCTTTCCGCCGAGTCAAGCGATGGGAAAAGATTCACGCGGAGGACACACCTTCGCATCATGTACTTTCCATGGCGGACAATCCCCGTAACCCAGTTAAGGTACTGGCTCGGAGCTAAGCCGAAATTAAGCTCAATATGGTGGAGAAAATGAAGCATGTGGCCGTCAAAGACCTGAGGATCCTGACTGGTTGCCGCGATCAAATCGTGGAGGTCCCGTTTTTTGATCTTGGGGATTGTCCGAGGGCGACCCCGCTCAAGTTTGTTTCCGTCGCATCTCGATAGGCGGGCTATCCTACGCTTCGAGGGTGCATGCCCCAGTACACGACGGATAACCTGCCTAATGTTTGCGCCTGAAAGTGGTATTTAGAAAGAGCCAGACTTATTGTTGCACCGGGGTCTACATGAATGTTTTTATCGCGCCGGTTTGGCCTCATCACAAATCCCTTCCGAAGCTCTACCTACCTCACGCCAGGACTGCGCCTCGAAATAACCACTTCGGCTATTGGATTCTGTCTTCTCCATTACGGTTCGCCACGACGTCGGCTGCGTCAAAGAGCCAGCAAAAGAACTCTGCTGGTCCAGCGTTTCCCGGTCGTGGCAGCATCCACTCAGCGAACACCGTCCTTTAGGGGAGAAGGGTGGGTCAAAGTAGAGAATTGGCTTTAAGTAAGCCGGTTAGTCTCAAAAGGCCTGAGCCCAAGGCTTACTT
>JAPUHZ010000246.1 GCA_027297485.1 Deltaproteobacteria bacterium | reverse complement strand
TGATCCGGGGGGAAACATCTGCATCGATCCAGTGGGGGAGATTTAGAGGTTGGGAATCTTTTCTGGAACCAGCCGGCTCCGATATATCGAGCAATTTCACCTTTTGAGAATTCTCAAAGCATCGAAATTGAGCGGAGTGCTGAGGCTTTCACGTTTTCGCAATTGCGAAAATATACCGCAGGGCTGCCCGAAAGCATCCTTAGACGCCATTGTCACATACGACACGCTACTGGGCAAGCTACTTCTCTTGAATCTGCTCGCGCTTTCTATTTTGCTGGTCGGATCGCTCTTAGAAAGGGTAAGGAATCGCGATTTCCTGGCCCGCACGCCAACGAGAGGGGTTGGGGAATGATCGAGGATTTATACGGCGGTTTCATCCAGGGAAAAAACTGGGACTCTCAGGGTCCGGGGCGGCTTCTCTCGCCTTCTAGCAAGGGCTTGGAGCTTTCTGGTGATCTCCGGGGTAAAAACCCGCTCTCCACAATGATGGCATACTGTGGCAGGAACGTTCTCAATAATGAGCAACTCATCACCCGCTCGTAGATCAACCGTTACCTTTTCATCAACCATGTTCCAATGGCATACTAAACACTTCATGCGTGCTTACTCCCTCCGCTTTCTAAAGTCTATCCACTCTTCAGGATCGGGCTCATAAAGGGTTATAATCCATACTGACGGCGGCAAAGAGCACTGTGCGTGCATCGGTCGCCCTGTCCTTGTTCGGCCAAAGATCAGACAGCTCGGACCGTATTTATCTTCCGGATACTCTTCAATAATCTCTCCAGCAAGAATGACTTCTGCAACCTCTTCTTCAGCGACTTCACGTTCGATGCTTCGCTCGACGGCGTGTTGACGCCAATAATACTCCCCTTTGCTGACCTTATCCTGGATAGGTCTTATGTCCATTTAATCATACCGACTTATTCTGAAAGGACAATCCCCATTTTCCTCTAAATAAAGAGCCGTGGTCAAGCATCAGCGTGTCGGTGGCAGGGCCCAGACTCTGCACTGGTGGTCAGCCTCGCCAAAGCGCGCAGCGGGGGTGCATCATTACTTTTGGAATTTAAGGCGTCGGGAATCTTTTCTGGAACCAGCCGGCTCCGAAATATCAAACAATTTCACCTTTTGGGAATTCTCAAAACATCGAAATTGAGCGGAGTGCTGAGGCTTTCACGTTTTCGCAATTGTGAAAATGTCCCGCAGGGTTGCCCGAAAGCGTCCTTGACGCCATTTTCACCTGTTGTCTTACGAGCGAGAAGCCGGATTGCTGGCTGGCCTCCGTGAAATGCCGGTCGAAGGCAAAGGCCTGACGGCAGCCGACTTCGTCCATAACCAGAAGGCTCGCGCAGTCAACAATACCCCAGTCTTTGTCCTTATATTTCCAGAAGAGCTCCAACGCCTCTGCTTCAATGCTCTCGTCCACCGTAACCAGATCTACCACCGAAGGCCGCTGAATACGTTGCCACAGCCGTTCTGCCTGGCTGTACCCCAGCTTGGTTTTCACAATGGTTAGAGCTTCATATGCTGTCCACGTGGAAGTAATCAAAGGCACAGCCGATTGTAGCAAGCGGCGGTAGATAGTCATTGCCTCAGTGTGATGCTTGTCCTTCGTATTGGTAATAGCCACCCAAGCCGAGGCATCCGCGAAGACCGGCTCGCTCATTTCTCGCGCCGTAAGTAGCCACGCATGTTCTCAGAGAGATCTTCCGGGCCTTCTCCGATTCCGCCGATCCCTAGCGCCCACGTAATATCCTTTTCACTCCTCTTGACCGGCCTCCCGACTCGCTTCTTTGTTTCGGCGAGAGTAATTCCAATCCGTAGCGGGGACTTGCGGGGCTTTTGTCGGGCGGTGCCACTAGAACTTCCTTCCTTCACCATTGGCTCTCCTACCTTGGACCGCGGTTTACGACTCGAATATCTCTTGCGCTTCATTGCACTCCTAAAAAGGCTTCCCACTTTTTAGCACGGTTTAAGGTGGCTATGTAGCCCCTGCGAAAGGCCTGGATCATGGAGATTTAAAGGGGGTGATTTTAAGGGGTTGGGAATCTTTTCTGAAACAAGTCGGCTCCCCGACTGAGACGGAGCACACGTTTGAACATACACCTCAAATTATCATGATAATTTAAAGTATAAGCCGGGCGCGAGATCCGCTCCATTGTGGAAAACCGACGCGCTTGTGGCTCGTGTTCATGATTGGGTGATACTTTCACCTTCGTAATTGCGAAAATAAGATAGTGTTTGGGTTCTTGAAGATCTGCCGGTTTCCGGGTCATTGGGCACTGGCAGTCCCGTTCCCAACTATGATAAGGTTATAGGCATGAAGTGGATAGTCTCTGACCCCGAACACTTGGGGGGAAAGCCACGGGTGCGCGATACTCGCATAGCCGTGGCGTTGCTCTTAGAGTGGTTGGCATCAGGAATGACGATCACGGAGATCGTAAAAGAATACCCCAGTCTTACCGAGGAAGCGATTCGTGGGGCATTAGAACAGTTAGCCCATTCCGACTTGCTCACCCGCAGTGAAGATCCTTTTAGACGAGAACATGCCTGAGTCTCTGGTGGCGGCTCTAGCGCGGCTCGGCCATCATGTTGATTCGATTAATCATTTGAAACTCAAGGGAATTGACAACGGGACGTTATACCGCCAAGTCGCCGCCGACTGACCGTAAAGAGAAGGGTGTTTTTACCTTTTTGAGAATTTTTACGGAAGACACCTTGCAGGAGGAGATATGAGAGAGATCGTAAAAGACATATTTACCTGGCCTTGGTTTTCCGAGCCCCATGGCTATAATTTTAACGGTTACCTTATCCGTGATCCGGGGGGAAACATCTGCATCGATCCAGTGGAGCCAAAAGAAGAGATCTTGGAGGAGATAGCCAAGCTTGGTGTCTCCCGGATTCTTCTTACCAACCGAAATCACTCCCGAGCCGCTAATCTAGTCCGTAGTGAGACCGGAGCGCTGACCGCTATCCATCCGGCTGATGCTGCCCATGCCCGCAGTCAGGGAACTGAACTTGACGATGAGTTGCGATTGGAAGAAAAAGTCGGTCCCCTGGTTGTTATCGGTGTTCCTGGGAAGTCGCCCGGTGAAGTTGCGCTTCACTGGCCACAGCGCGGACTCTTGATTGTAGGCGATGCCGTAATCGGAAACCCACCTGGCCATTGCGGTTTTTTACGTGAAAAAGTGATGGATGATCCTTCTGGATTGCGCGCGAGTGTGCGGGGACTATTGGATCTTGACTTTCATACTCTCCTTCCGGGTGACGGCGAGCCGATTCTTGAGGGTGCGAAGGATCGGCTTAAGGAACTGATCAAAACCTTTCCCGATTAGTCCTCTCAAGCCGACAGTGATTGCTCTATCTGTGTGGTATGATCAGATCAATTAAAACAATGCCGTGCGGGGATGCCCCGGTGCGTATCCGGTGCGTGACTTTTCCTGTTGCCAGATCGACAACGTAGATGTTACCTCCGTATCGCCCGGTGACCCAGAGCTCTTGCCCGTCGGGCGTGACTTCCAGCATGTCGGGCCCTTGCGGAACCTTGAAGGTCCTTATCACCTCTTGCCGGGATATATCGATCGCCGACACGGAATTGTTATTTCGGTTGGAAACAAAGAGAGTCTTCCCGCCGATGTCAGTGGCCATTCCATGGGCCCCAGCGCCGGTCTTGATGCGCTTAAGTTCATTAAAACTTTCCGTGTCATAGACAGTCAAGTATCCCTCGCCATAGTTGGCGACAAAAAGGATTTTCCCTCCAGGGGCAAGGGCGACGTCAACCGGCCTTCGACCGGTATCGACC
>JAPUHZ010000245.1 GCA_027297485.1 Deltaproteobacteria bacterium | reverse complement strand
TCCTTGAGCGATTACCTGCACGCAGTTCTAGAATATTTCCGCGGCAAGCGGGGAACCCTAATTACTAAGGAGTTTATTAGTAAGTAGCCATAAGGCAGCCGAAAGGCAACCGAGGGGCGAGACCTGTAGAGCGCGGGCACAGGAGCGTACAGGTCGCCTTCAGGCCCGGACCTGGGGAGTAGCCACCCTCGGAGCGGATGGGGCGGTGGCCGACAAGGCACAGGCCTATTGACCGCGCTCGGAAGAGCTCGGCCTGAGGGTGCCGTTCTTTGAGGTCAGGTGTCATGATACTTTTGAACTCCTTAATAGTTTCCGTCTCAATGCCTGTAAAATCTTCTCCTGCACCCCGTCAAAGGCGCCATTGGACATGACCAGGATGACATCACCGGACTTGGCCTCCCTGGCCACATAGGGTGGAATATCATTCGCCTTCTCAATAAGCACAGCGCGACTATCACCGCAGAGTCGGTTGATTTCTCCAACAACCTGCGCGGGTGGAAGCCGATCCTCTTCAGGAATCTTCTCGGGTTGATAGAGCCCGGCCATAACAATCCGATCCGCGCACCCCAGGGCTTGGGTAAACTCATGCTCAAAAATCCGCCTCCTACTGGTGTTACTTCTGGGCTCGAAGACGGCCCAGAGTCTTCGCCCGGAGTAGGCCGCCCTGAGCGCCTCAATCGTCTCCTTAACGGCTGTGGGGTGATGGGCAAAGTCATCGATCACCGTTATTTCCCCGACCTCACCCTTCACTTCCTGCCGCCTCTTAACCCCGGAAAAGGTGGCCAGGGCCTCCCGTAGGACTTCCCGGTTTATCCCCAACTCCCTGGCCATAGCGTAAACCGCCAGGGCGTTGTTTACATTATGCCGTCCCATCAGTGGAACCTCCACCACCCCCTCGGGTCTCCCGTTATAGAATGGCTCAAAAAAGCTCCTGCCCTCACGGACACAAACGTTCCTTGCCCTCCAGCCCTTTGGTTCCCCACCCCCATAGAACTTCACCGGACAACGGGCCGCAGCCGAAAGATCCTTTGCCGCCTCATACTCGTTGCAAGCCAAAAGGGTTCCTGAGGGAGGGATAATCTCCATGAGGCGCAGAAACGCGCCTGTAAGGTGTTCTAGGTCACGGTAAATGTCTGCATGATCAAACTCCAGGCTGGTCAAGATGACCTTCTCCGGTTTGTAGTGCAGAAACTTCGGACCTTTATCAAAAAAGGCGCTGTCATACTCATCTCCTTCGATGACCACCCAAGCCCCCCCTCCCTGTTTAAATCCACTATCAAAGTCAATTGGAATACCACCGACAAAGAAGCTCGGATCCCATCCGGCCTTGGCCAAAACCCAGGCCATGAGGGCGGCCGTGGTAGTCTTCCCATGGGTGCCCACAACTACAATGGTTTTCTTCGAACCGATTAGAAATCTCCCCAAGGCCTGGGGAAAAGAGATATAGGGACCCCCCCCACGGAGTACCGTGTGGACCTCAGGGTTGTTCTGTGAAATCGCGTTGCCGACTACGACAAGGTCAGGACGCTCCTTAAGATGCTCCTCTCTGTAACCCGAGAGCACCTGAATCCCTAACCCTGCGAGATAGATACTCATCGGAGGATAGACATTTTGATCCGAGCCCGTCACCCGGTAACCCTGAGATTGAAGCAGACCCGCAAGCGAAGCCATCCCTACTCCACAGATCGCAATGAGGTGAATGTGACCGCCGCGCGCAGGGAGATCATTCATTGCTGGAGAGCCTTCATGATAAGATCGTGGATATAAGGACGAAACTCCTTAATCTTATCGTTACTGCGCGAAGGGTGGATTCGGTTGGTTAGAAGAATGATATGGCAATCTTTCTCCAAATCCCACCAAACCGAGGTCCCGGTGAATCCTAGATGGCCGACGGAATGAGGAGAAAAAAAGCTTCCGCTGGAGGAGTCCTCCGACGAAGGGGTGTCCCAACCTAGAGCATACGTGGACCCTTCGACGGTATGATCTCGAGTCAGAAACTCTTGCAAAAGAGGCGCAGGCAGGAACGGGTCTTCGCCTCGTAAGCAGTGTCTGAGGCGGGCTAAGATAAGATGGATATCTCGCGCACAAGAGAAAAGGCCGGCATGTCCGGCAACCCCACCCATGGCATAGGCATTGTCATCGTGGACCTCGCCACAAAGGATTCTCTTGCGCCACGGGCAGTTCTCCGTTGGGGCGATCATTTCTTGGACCGGCTGGAGACGGCGCATCCTAAGTTGGGTAAGATCAACAAAGGAGGTAGAACGGAGCCCCATAGGCTTAAAGACCTTATCTTGGCAGTAGCGGTCCAGAGTCCGACCGCTGATCTCCTCAATGACCTCACCGAGAAGCATGAACCCGAGATCGCTGTAGAGACTCTTGGCGCCGGGGGGGCTCACCTGTCTTTCTCGATGAATCTGTTCGAAGACATAACTTTTGGCTGCCCGACTGGCAACGAAATTGACCCTCCCTCCTTTCTCCTCCCTGACAATTTCTTCGTAATAGGGCCTCCAGGCCGGGAGTCCGGAGCAGTGGGCCAAGAGATGGCGAAAGGTCACATGGATCTTGCCAAAGACGCCGAAGTTGGAAAAAAAGCGGGTCACTCGATCCTCGAGACGGATCTTCTTTTCCCGCACCAACAGCATCACGGCCGTAGTAGTTGCCAAGGGTTTGGTAAGAGACGCTAGGTCAAAAATCGTTTCCAACTGCATGGGGCTTTTGCCTGCTATCAGCGTACGGAAACCAAATGCGCGCTCGAAAACAACTTCGTCTCCTTTGCCGACTAGAACCACCGCTCCCGGAAAAAAACCCTGAGCAATGGCCTCTTGGAAGGCTTCCTCAACAGGATGAAAAATCACCTCATCTCCTTGACTGACGACTAGGTCACCGGAGACTCTAACAAGGAAAGAAGCCCCGCCTTCCCATCTAATGCCATCTTAACCCCAAAGGGGAGAAGGAGATTCTCCTCTCCATGACCTGCAGCGAGACCTGCGACCACCGGATAGGGGGCTTGATAAAAAAAATCTTGGATAACTTCCTTAAGACTTCGTTGGCCCTCCCCGTTACAATCGGTAAAGTTTCCCAAGACCAGACCGGCAATCCCGTCCAATTTCCCGGCCATCTGGAGATGGGTGAGCATCCGTTCAATCCGATAGGGTCTCTCGCCGATATCTTCAAGAAAAAGGATTTTCCCAGTGGTTTTGATTTCGTATGGGGTTCCGAGGGTCGTAACGATAGTGGAGAGACACCCTCCCATCATCTCTGCCTCCACTACTCCCGGCCGGACCGTTTCGGCCACCTTGACCTGCCACCTTCTCTTTTCTCCCAAAAGGGTCCCCCAAAAAAAATCTTCGCTGCGTCCTTCCAACCCCCAAGCCATCTCCCTGGCCACCATGGGGCCGTGGAAGGTCACCATGCCGCACTCCTGGAGGAACCAATTTAAAAGAATGCTCACATCACTATATCCGACAAAGATCTTCGGATGGAGACGGATTGCCTCGGTGTCTAAAAGAGGAAGGAGCTGGATAGAACCAAACCCCCCACGGGCACAGAATATAGCATGGATATCTTCACGCTCAAAAAAATCCTGCAGGGCTTTAGCCCTCTCCCCTTTGTCTCCGGCCAGGTAGCCGTTGCTTTCCCGGATTCCCCGGGCCAACTCAACGTTAAAACCTGCGCCAATAAGGGTATCAACCCCTGCCATGAGCTGCTCATCGTGAACAGACCCCGCAGGAGCCAATACACCAATCTTTCTCCCTTTTCTCAGGGGAACCGGTTTAAGAAGATCCAATCATTTCCTCCACAGCCTGAATCAGAGCGCCTCTAAGCTAAATCCCTGTGCCTGTGGATAACCCCGTCTATCTCTCACTGTTACCTGGCTACAGAGACAACAACTTACGATGCATCTTCTCAAAAAGGTCTTGATAGCACAAGCACTTTTTGGCATTTCCATTAGCCTTGAAACTATTTTCTTTGACTTTTTCTAAGGTTGACTTCGGGAGGCAAGACCGGTAGAAAATGGGAGAGGCCTGCACATTAGCTACCGGTTTTCTCACAGGGTCTCCCTAAATTATCCACAGACTTTTCCACAGCCTATGAAGATAAAAACGGAGCAGATCGATAGATTGGTGGATCACCTTTTGAAAAGCTACCATTCCAAGGAGCTTATTATCCTGAAAGGAAAGGAAGCCGATATACGAGCCAAGATAAGAGATATTGTGGCGCAAAATTTTCATGAGGAGGAAGCCATCGAGGAGGAGGCCAGAAAGATGTTGGCCTCTCACGCCAGCCAAGTTAGAGAGGTCAAAGAGATGGATCACTACAAGATGTTCGTCCTCATTAAGCAGAAATTGGCCCAAAGGAAGGGATTTATTCTGTGAGCCGGCTCTCGGAGAACCGGATTTCCCATCTCGCCCATCTCATTATAGAGGGTCTCCGGAGGGAGGATCTGGTGAATTTCCCCAACGAGGCCCGTGTCCTCGGAGAGACGAAGAGCGTCCTTAAAGAGTTCTTCAATCGTGGAGACCGCCTAGACGAAATGGTGCGTCAGAAAATCCAATCCCTCTCGCGTCCCATACCCCCAGGGAGCAGGGAATGGGATATCCTTTATCGGAAGTATCTCGAGGAAGAGATCAAAAAACAAAAAAACTAACCCCCCTTGCTTTTTTCCTTAGCCTGTATTAGTAGGAATTAACTAGTGCTCACCGTATTTTAGAGCGCTAACAGCCTCTTGACAGAATAAATTTAGTGTTTAGAATGAAGCGCTCATACCGGGTTTTCCTAATGTAAGCGCAGCTTACCGAGAGATTTGTCTTTAAATTTACAAATCTAAAGGTGCTAGTTTGAAAGGAGGAAGGACGTGAAGATTAGGCCTCTACAGGATCGGGTCATTGTTAAAAGAATCGAAGAAGAGGAAAAGACCAAGGGGGGTATTATTATTCCAGACACGGCGAAGGAAAAACCCCAAGAGGGACGGGTCGTTGCTGTCGGTAAGGGAAAGGTCAACGACGACGGCAAGATCACTCCGCTGGATGTCAAGGTCAATGACCGGGTGCTTTTCGGCAAATATGCGGGATCAGAGATTACCATCGACGGGGAGGAGCACATGATCATGCGCGAGGAGGATATCCTCGGCGTTATCGAAAAATAACCACGAGGAAAAGTTAGGAGGAAAGACGATGGGAGCCAAGATAATAAAATTTGATCGAGAGGCGCGAGATTTGATCCTCAAGGGGATCAATCTCCTGACAGATGCGGTTACTGTCACCTTGGGGCCCAAGGGGCGCAATGTTATTCTGGACAAGTCCTTTGGGGCGCCGAGCGTGACTAAAGACGGAGTCACCGTAGCCAAGGAGATCGAGCTTGAAGACAAATTCGAGAACATGGGAGCCCAGATGGTCAAGGAGGTTGCAAGTAAAACTTCCGACGTCGCCGGAGATGGGACCACTACAGCCACGATTTTAGCCCGCCAGATTTTCTCTGAGGGTGTCAAAATGGTAGCGGCTGGCCATGACCCCATGTCCCTCAAACGGGGGATAGATAAGGCGGCCGCAGCAGTGGCTGAGGAACTCAAGAACTCGTCCAAATCGACTAAAGACCCCAAGGAGATCGCTCAAGTAGGCACCATTGCATCCAACAATGACCGTACTATAGGCGACGTCATCGCAGAGGCGATGAACAAGGTGGGCAAGGAGGGGGTCATCACCGTAGAAGAGGCAAAGGGCTTGGAGACAACTCTGGAGGTGGTAGAAGGAATGCAGTTTGATCGGGGTTATCTCTCCCCCTACCTCGTAACCGACCCAGAAAGAATGGAGTGTATCCTTCAAGATGCTTACCTCCTGCTCAACGAGAAAAAGATCAGCACGATGAAGGATCTTCTCCCTATCCTGGAGCAGATCGCCAAGACCGGCAAACCCTTCATCATCATTGCCGAGGATATTGACGGGGAGGCCCTGGCCACCCTGGTTGTCAACAAGATTCGTGGCACGCTCCAGTGCGTGGCGGTCAAGGCGCCGGGCTTCGGCGATCGAAGAAAGTCTATGCTGGAAGATATTGCCACCCTGACCGGAGGCAAGGTCATCGCCGAGGAACTGGGCATAAAGCTTGAGAATCTCACACTACAGGATCTAGGCCGGGCGAAGAGGATTGTGGTGGACAAGGATAACACTACCATCATCGACGGGGCCGGGAAAAAGGCTGACCTCGAAGGTCGGATCAAACAGATCCGCGCCCAGATCGAGGAGACCACCTCGGACTATGACCGTGAAAAACTCCAGGAGCGGCTGGCCAAGCTCATTGGGGGCGTTGCCATTATTAATGTAGGTGCAGCCACCGAAGTGGAGATGAAAGAGAAAAAGGCTCGTGTTGAGGATGCCCTCCATGCAACCCGGGCCGCGGTTGAGGAAGGTATTGTTGCGGGAGGAGGAGTGGCACTGCTTAGGGCTGCCGCCATGCTCGATAAATTCAAGGTCCCCGAGGAAGAACGTTGGGGCGTCAACATCTTGCGGCGCGCTTTGGAGGAGCCTCTACGAAGGATCTCCATTAATGCAGGCGTGGATGGCTCTATTGCCCTGCAAAAAGTCAGAGATGGCAAGGGATCTTTCGGCTTCAACGCAGTCACTGAGGAGTATGAGGACCTGATGAAGGCCGGCATCATCGACCCCACAAAGGTGGTCCGAACGGCCCTGATTAATGCCGCATCCATTGCAGGGCTTCTCCTGACCACTGAAGCGATGGTGGCGGAGAAACCGGAAGAAAAATCATCTATGCCACCTATGCCGCCAGGTGGAGGTATGGGTGGTATGGGCGGTATGATGTAAATTCCTTCCTTGATTACCCCGGTTCACCCGCCTCGTAATCGTGGTTCGTAATTATTGCTTGGGCAACAAGCGCGAGTCGCGAGAACGAAGGTTGGCGGGCTGGGGGTTTTCCTCTCCTTGACAAAAAAGGTAATTTCATACTATTCTCTCACTAGTTTTTTCCTGGAAATATAAGAGCTTAGCCGACCTCAGGAGATGTTCGAAACCTTAACCGATAAACTGGATCTGACCTTCAAAAGGCTTAGGGGTCAGGGAAAGATTACCGAGAAAAACATCGAAGAGGCCTTGCGCGAAGTCCGCCTAGCCCTCCTCGAGGCCGATGTACATTTCAGGGTAGTAAAGAGCTTTCTTGAATCGGTCAAAGCTAAGGCACTGGGTCAAGAAGTCCTCCGCAGTCTAACGCCAGAGCAACACCTCATCAAAATCATCAAAGAAGAGCTGGCCTCTCTTTTGGGCGGAGAACACCGGGAGTTGGACCTAAAGGGAACCCCCCCGCTTGTTCTCATGCTCGTCGGTTTGCAAGGCTCGGGCAAGACGACTACGCTGGCCAAGCTAGCCTTGCACTTGAAAAGAAAGAAAAAAAGGACCCCTTATTTGGTCTCCGCAGACATCTATCGGCCGGCAGCTATAGAGCAACTGAAGATACTTGGTCGAGAGCTTGATATCCCAGTCCACGACACTCACCCTGAAACCCCACCCGTGGTGATCTGTCAAGAGTCCCTAGAAGAGGCTAAGAGACACCTCTGTGACATTCTCTTGATCGACACCGCAGGACGGCTCCACATAGACGATGAACTGATGCAAGAGCTGAGGTCGATCAAAGAGGCCTTACATCCCTACCATATCCTATTGGTTGCGGATGCCATGACAGGACAGGATGCCGTCAACCAGGCACAAGGATTTAACGATTGGCTCGACGTGACGGGTATTATCCTCACAAAAATGGATGGGGATGCGCGCGGTGGCGCCGCCCTTTCCATGCGCGACATGGTTGGAAAACCCATTTTGTTCTCTGGAGTGGGTGAAAAACTGGATGCCCTGGAACCCTTTTACCCGGATCGGTTAGCCACGAGAATTCTAGGTATGGGTGACGTCCTCTCTCTCATCGAAAAGGTGGAACAGGCCTATGAGCAAAAAGAGACTGCCC
>JAPUHZ010000244.1 GCA_027297485.1 Deltaproteobacteria bacterium | reverse complement strand
TTGCTGCGGGAAAAAACCCTATCGGCGACAGTCCAGGTTGCCTGGATTCCTGCGCTGCAGAGGGATGCCCGTGTCCGGAACACGCATAGCTCGACAGCTATTGAAGGCAACCCTTTGACCTTGGAGCAAGTGCGGGCAGTTGAAGAAGGGAGGCCGTTAACAGCTGTATCCGAGAGGTCCTGGCAAGAGGTTATAAATTACTTTGCCGGTCTCCGGTTCATTGAAAAGCGCGCCAGTAAGAAAGACATTGCGCACGAAGATGTGCTTGAATTGCATCGCATTATAGGTGCGAAGGTCATGGACCAAGGACAGGCCGGACGCTACCGGAACATCCATGTCAGAGTGGGTCGTCATCTCCCGCCCGCGCCGGAATTAGTCTCGGGCCTAATGTCGGAATTGTTGGAATGGTGGAACAAGGAAGCGCCTAAATGGTCTCCGGTAGTAACCTCCGCCATCGTCCATTACAAATTCGAGGATATTCATCCGTTCGCCGATGGTAATGGGCGGACCGGGCGGACGCTTGCACTCTGGGAGCTTTACCGAAGAGGTTTCGACAGCCATCACGTCTTTTCCATCGATGATTATTACTGGGAGAATCGGCCTCGATACTACGAAGATCTGGATGAAGTAAGAAAGCAGGGAGGTGATCTAACGAGTTGGCTGGAGTACACGGCAGAAGGACTCCGTCTTACTCTTGAGAAGGTCTGGGCGAGAATCCAGCAACTTACCGCAGAGACAAAAGGGGCGAAGATCGTCTTAAGGCCAAAGCAAGAAAAGTTGCTGGTGATGCTTAGAAATCAATCGAGTCTTGCACCACAGGAGATTTGGAAAGGTCTCAATATCTCCAAACAAGGAGCTATGGATTTACTCAATCCACTGATCGACGCAGGTTTAGTAAAAAGAGTCGGTACGAGAAAATCGGGTCGGTACATCTTGGCGTAGGTTATAGCAAGACGGTCCAAAGGCAACGGTAAATGGCCGGCCACGTAGCAGTTGTATATGGCACTGATCAACAGAAAACTAAGAGGACTGTTCAGGACCTGCCGGAAAGCCGAGCTGGGTCGTAGCCGAGGACGGGCGAGAGCCAGCGCTCGACTTCGGTGATAGTCATCCCCTTGCGGGCAGCATAGGATTCCACCTGGTCTCTTCCAATAGCGCTCACGGCGAAATAGCGGGACTCCTTGTTGGCGAAATAGAGACCGGATACCGAGGCAGCCGGAAGCATAGCGAAATTTTCAGTCAAGGTAATGCCAGCCGCTTTTTCCACGCCCAGCAGATCGAATAGAATCTTCTTCTCCGTGTGATCAGGGCAGGCGGGATAACCCGGGGCGGGACGAATGCCGCGATAGAGTTCTCCGATCAACTGCTCGTGGGTCAGCTTCTCATCCTTCCCATAGCCCCATTCCGCCCTCACCCGCTTGTGCAAATATTCTGCGAATGCCTCGGCCAGGCGATCGGCGAGAGCTTTGGCCATGATGGCGTTGTACTGATCGTGATCCTTCTCAAAACGTGCAACTAAATCATCGGTCCCGTGACCTGTGGTCACTGCAAACGCACCAACATAATCGACCAGCCCGGACTCCCGGGGGACGACAAAGTCGGCCAGCGCGTATTGGGGTTTTTCCCGCTGGCTCTCCTTCTGCTGGCGCAGCGTGTGGAATCGAGTGAGCTCCGTCTTCCTCGAGGGATCTGTAAAGAGTACGATGTCATCCCTGTCGCTATTGGCGGGATAAAAACCATAGATGGCTTGTGCCGTCATAAGCTTTTTCTCGACGATTTCCTTGAGCAACTCTTGGGCGTTGGCGAAAAGTTCCTTGGCTGCAGGTCCCCTGACCGGGTCTTTGAGCAGACTGGGATATCGGCCGCGAATTTCCCAGGCATGGAAAAAAGGAGACCAGTCGATGTACGGGACGAGTTCCGAGAGCGGAAACTCCTTGAGGACCCTGCGGCCTGTGAACTCCGGAACACATATCTGCGACTCGTCCCAGTCGATATGTACTTTCCGCCGTATCGCTTCCTCATAGGTGAGCAACTGCGCCGCTGTTTTCCCTTCGTATTCCTGCCGCATTACCTCTTGCTCGACGCGATTTTTATCTGCCAGAGCCTTTCGATTCTGGCGATTGCTGAGCTTTCCCACCACCGGTACGGCACGTGAGGCATCGATGACGTGGACAACCTCATGCTCGTAGGCGGGGGCAATCTTCACTGCGGTATGACGCTTGCTAGTTGTGGCCCCGCCGATCAGGAGCGGGAGGTTCAAGCCACGTCTTTCCATCTCTCCTGCCACATGGATCATCTCGTCAAGAGACGGCGTGATCAGGCCGCTTAGGCCGATGATATCCGCCTGCTCCTTTACGGCGGTTTCGATGATTTTGTCCGCGGGTACCATGACACCCAGGTCAATCACTTCATAGTTGTTGCACTCGAGCACGACACCGACGATGTTCTTCCCGATGTCATGTACGTCACCCTTGACCGTCGCAAACACCAGCTTTGTACGCTTCCTGGTCTGCCCGAACTTCTGTTTTTCCGCCTCCAAGAGTGGCGTGAGGTAAGCGACCGCTTTTTTCATGACACGTGCGCTTTTCACAACTTGGGGGAGAAACATCTTGCCCTCGCCAAAGAGGTCTCCGACAACATTCATCCCATCCATAAGGGGACCTTCAATGATGTGCAGCGGTCGATCATATTTTTTGAGGGCCTCCTCAAGATCCTCCTCGATGTAATCGACGATCCCTTTGATGAGTGCGTGGGAAAGCCGATGCTCTACGCTCTCATCCCGCCAAGCCTCCTCTTCCTCCGTCTTTTTTTCAGTCCCCTTGACCTGTTCGGCAATCTCCAGCAGGCGCTCGGTAGCGTCGGGCCGTCGATTGAAGAGAACATCTTCAACACGCTCGAGAAGATCCTGCGGGATCTCCTTATAGATAACGAGTTGCCCGGCGTTGACGATACCCATATCCATGCCGGCTTGAATGGCGTGGTAGAGAAAAGCGGCGTGCATGGCCTCGCGGACACCGTCGTTGCCGCGGAAGGAGAAGGAGACGTTGCTTACTCCTCCGGAGATATGGCAGCGGGGAAAAAGTTCTTTGATCTGCCGTGCCGCTTCAATAAAATTTATGGCGTAGTCGTTGTGCTCCTCGATCCCGGTAGCCACGATTAGAATGTTGGTATCAAAGATAAGGTCACTCTCGTCAAAGCCGATCTCTTCGGTGAGTATCTTGTGGCACCGCTTGACAATTTTTACGCGATGTTCGACCGTCGTGGCCTGTTTTTCTTCGTCAAAGGCCATGATGACTACGGCTGCCCCGTAACGCTTGATGAGCCGCGCCCGGCGTTTGAACTCCTCCTCGCCCTCCTTGAGGGAAATGGAGTTGACGACAGCCTTCCCCTGGACGCACTTGAGTCCCGCGTCGATAACTTCAAAATTCGAACTGTCGATCATGATAGGAACACGTGTGATGTCCGGCTCCGCAGCGATTTGGTTCAGAAACACTGTCATGGCCTTCACCGAGTCAAGCATGCCTTCGTCCATGTTCACATCGACTATGTTGGCCCCACCCTCTACTTGCTCCTTGGCAACGGAGACGGCTTCTTCATAATTTTCTTCGCGGATAAGCCTGGCAAACTTCCTCGAGCCGGCGACGTTTGTCCGCTCGCCGATCATAATAAAGTTGGAATCCGGGCGGATCGTGAGCCTTTCGAGACCGCTCAAATGAGTGAACCCGTCCGTTTTGCCAGGGCTTCGAGGTTTAAGGTCGCGAACCGCATCCGTAAGGGCCGTGATGTGTTCGGGTGTGGTTCCGCAGCAACCGCCCGCCAAATTCAGCCACCCCTCCTTTGCCCATTCCTTGAGCGCCTGGGCGAACTCATCAGGACCCATATCGTATCCGCCAAACTCGTTGGGAAGACCAGCATTGGGATATGAAAAAGTTGGAAAAGGCAAAAGTCGTGAGAGTTCCTCGACATAGGGGCTCATCTGGTGTGGTCCCAAGGCACAGTTCATACCTACCGCCGTCAGATCCGCATGCGATATAGACGTGAGAAAGGCATCAAGGGTTTGTCCGGAAAGGGTGCGACCGCTCAGGTCCGTGATTGTTACTGAAGCCAGAATAGGCAGGCGAATCCCTCTTTCCTCGAACAGCTTGTCGATGGCAAAGAGGCAGGCCTTGAGATTTAAGGTGTCGAAGGTGGTCTCCGGCAATAATAAATCCACTTTCCCCTCTACGAGACCCGAGACCTGGTCGTAGTAGGCATTCACCAACTGATCGAAGGTCACTGCCCGATAGGCTGGGTTATTAACATCCGGCGAAAGCGAAGCAGTCCGGTTTGTGGGCCCGATAGAGCCTGCTACGAAACGGGGCCTATCCG
>JAPUHZ010000243.1 GCA_027297485.1 Deltaproteobacteria bacterium | reverse complement strand
GCGCGGATGATGCCTCGAAAATAAGCCCGCAGCTCTTCCCCACGCTTCTCGATGGTCCTGCTGGTTGCCACCGTGACCTTATCGGGCCGCCCGCCGGGGAATAACGCCTTGGGGTCCAGCAGGGCCGGGTAACCCTCCTGTTCGAGTTGTTGGGAGAACGGCGGAAAAGACATCATTGCGTCCACCCTGCCCGACCGAAGCATGTCCAAGTGAGCTGGATCGTTGCCATAGGAAAATATCGGATCGTACACCCAGTAAACATCACTATCCGGATCTAGACCGGTCCGGCGCAGCGCATTGGCAATGAAGATTTGGCCAAGCCCTCCCCTTTCCCGTGTCCCGATTTTACAGCCCCTGAGCTGCCGCAGGTCGGTGATGTGCTTAGCCGCGTAACACTTATAGTCTGGCGCATATCGCCAGCCGCCCACTACATATAGATCAACCCCCTGAAGGCGCTGGGCGAGCGCCGTGCCGACATGGACGGCCGTTGCCACGTCAACGCCATGCTCTTTCATTACCAGGGCAAGGCCATCGCGCTCGAGTGGTCCGGCGATCAGTCCGCGTTCGTCATAGTCGTAATTGGTGAATCCTTCCTCCCGAAAAAAGCCCTGCTCGTCGGCAACGAATATAGCCACCTGCTGGCCAACGTGATAATTGCTGTTTGCGATAAGAAGCGGCTGATCTGCAGAGCTCATTTTCTTCTCGCCGATGGAACTATCACAGGCACTAAAGTTTTGTCAACTGGCCCAAGTTCATCATCTTCTTATTAATGCACTTGACCCTTCTTCCTGGATTGAGGTACAAAGCGTCGTAAACTAGGGGTTGCAATCAATGAACTGAAAACAAGTGCAGATACCGTGCAAATTCCAACAACGCCTCCGCCAGACAACAATACTCAGTCAGGCCGATGAGAATTCAAATCCCTAAAGTGTCCTGGAGCTGGCTGTTTGTCCCTCTCCTCCTCGTTGTGCTGGTCGCCGTGCTAGCCTATCCCGTGGCCCTACTTTTTATCAAAAGTTTTGCACTAACCAGGCCGGGCCAAGCAACTGTATGGGGCCTCGAAGGATGGATTGGGGCGTTCAGTGATCACGGACTTCCCATCGCCCTTTTCAACACTTTTTCACTGGCTGCTGTAAGAATAAGTATAACAGCCGTGATTGCTGTTTTCTTCGCCTGGGTCGTCACTCGCACTGACACACCATTTAGAGGCTATATTGAAGTCATGCTCTGGCTGGGATTCTTCTTACCCATGCTTCCTATGACTATGGGCTGGATTTTGCTCTTGGATCCCCACCATGGACTTCTCAACAAGCTATTCATGAAAATCTTCAACCTTGCGACGGCTCCGTTCGACATTTTCTCTTACTGGGGAATTGTCTGGGCCCATATGGCCTACCAGAGCTCAATCCGATTTCTACTTATTACCCCGGCCTTCAGATCCATGGATGCAGCTTTGGAAGAAGCGGCGCGAACCTCGGGGAGTAGCAACTTTGCCACTCTGTGCCGCATTACCATCCCTATCCTAGCCCCAGCACTACTGGCTTCAACGTTCTTGGGTCTTATAAAGAGCTTGGAATCTTTGGAGATCGAGTTAGTGTTGGGTATCCCGTCAGGAATTTTCGTACTTTCGACTAAGATCTACGATTACATTAATTGGGAGCCTCCTCTTCACGGTCAAGCTACAGCCCTATGTAGCATTTTCTTAGTCGTGGTCATTGGCTTGATCTGGATTCAAAGGGTGTTTCTCCGGAACCGACAATACACCACGATTACGGGGCGTGGATATGGGGTAAGGCCGACCCTCCTTGGACCTTGGCGTTGGGTTACCTTTGGGCTTAGTTTGCTTTTTATCTCTGTTATGATCTTACTCCCCCTGGGCGCTCTACTAATGGGAACGTTTATGGAGTTCTTCGGAAATTTCGATCTGGCGAACCCCTGGACTAGCCGCCATTGGACGGGAATATTCACGGACCCCCTTTTCCTTCGCTCTCTCAAGACTACCCTCGTCCTGGGAGTCGGGTCAGCTGTTTTCGGAATCTTTGCATATGCCCTGATCAGCTACTTCATTGTTCGAACTCGGTTTGCCGGCCGGGGGCTTATCGACATCCTCTCCTGGCTACCTTGGGCGATGCCTGGGATTTTGATAAGTTTGGCGCTCCTATGGGCCGTTCTCGGATCAGGAAGTTACGTAAGGGTCATATACGGGACAACGACTTTGCTTATTTTGGCCATCATCATCAAAGAGATGCCCCTCGGGGTGCAGATGATAAAGGCCGGGGTTCTACAAATCAGCAACGAACTGGAAGAGGCATCCATAGCAGCAGGGGCCTCATGGATTTCTACCTTCAGGCGAATTCTGATCCCCCTGCTGAAACCGACTCTTATCTCCGTAGGAGTCGTCGTGTTCATCGCAGCAGTGCGGGACATCCCAACGGTGATTTTCCTATCCACCTATCATACCCGGACTATCTCTCTCTTGATGCTTGATTACATAGCTGAAGCGAACCTGGAAGGCGCCGCCGTCATCGGGGTATTTATTGTGTTCCTTATTTTCTTTCTCCTATTCATAGGCCATTTCCTAGGTTTTCGGAGAGTCTCTGGTGAATCATGAGAAAGGGGTCAACCGGGTCTTGACAAGTTTGTACTTACAATGGTAGCAAACACTCTCTATAACAAGATGGAACTTGACCGTACTTTTTCCTTCAACGATTCATAAAAAGGGAAAAAGAAATTTTAAGCGGATTGAAGAGTTTTGGTGCCATATAAGTATATCACAATGAGGAGGCTTACCATGACACGGAATAATAGAAGCACATTTTTATCAATTTTGGTGCTCGGTTTCCTAGCCCTGGTCCTGCCCAATTCAGCTTCAACGCAGTCGATGTCCGACTGGAAACAGAAATGGCAGAAGGTTCAAAGCGAGGCCAAAAAGGAAGGGAAGGTTGTCGTTTTGGGTCCATCTGGGGCGGCAATTCGTAAAGGCGTTACCCAAGGCTTCATGAAGGCTTACCCTGATATCACTATCGAATATACAGGCGGTCGAGGCTCCCGGTTGGTGCCAAAGGTGAAAGCGGAAAGGGACGCCGGAATTTATAGCCCCGACGTCATTCTAAGCGGGTCCGTTACTTATCTACGTCTCAAGAGGGCCAAGGCATTAGATCCCATCAAGCCCGTTTTGATATTGCCGGAGGTCACAGATTCTAAGAATTGGCGCAACAACCGTCTAAATTTTGAAGACAAAGACGGAATCTATGACCTGGCCTTTATCGGCATAGTCTCGCCGATTTTACTATACAATCCCGACTTCGTAAAAGGGGAGGATATCGACGATACCTCAGATCTCTTGGCCCCTAAATGGAAGGGCAAGATCATCCTTAATGATCCGCTCGTAGGCGGTACCGGCTATACCGTATTCCGTCACTTCTGGGTAAAGATGGGGCGGGAGAAGGCAATAGAGTATTATAAAAAGATAAAATCTCAAACGGCAGCGGTAACCCGAGACTTGCGCCTTCAAATAGAGTGGGTATCCAAGGGCAAGTATCCCATCCTACTAGGGCCAAGCAGCGGAATTCTGAATCAGCTCCGCAAGAGGGGGTTGAAGTTTGAGGTCCTCTACGAATGGAAAGATATCGGTGCTTTCATCAACTCCAGCTCAGGCACCGCTATGCTCTTCAACAAGGCCCCCCATCCTAACGCTGCAACGGTCTTCATCAACTGGATTTTGAGCAAGGAAGGACAGATAGTCTACAGCAAAGCCGCAAGCCAGCTCAGCAACAGGCTGGACGTTCCAACGGCCCACTTACCTCCCAACCTTATTCCCAAGCCTGGCCATACATATTGGAATAGCAGCGCAGAGATAAACCGCAGGAGGGGCCCCGAGGAGGAGAAAATCTTAAGGAAAATTTTCGGCAAATAGATACTGCGGCTGAACCGCTATGCCTGCTTGCGCATCATTTCCAGGACCTGATCGGTGCTCCGTATACGTGCCATGCGAGGGAAGACCTTATCTATCAGCATGTTATGACATTCAACGCTTGATCCCAGGCAGGCGTCGCGGACGATGATAAAACTATAGTCCAGATCCCGGGCTGCGTAGACAGTTGAGGCGATACCAATTTCGGTTGAACCGCCGGACAGGATTATGGTGTCAATTCCACGAGCACGCAGTGCGAGATCGAGGTAGGTTTGAGAGACGGCGCTCCAACGGTATTTGGGAACGATGTAATCCCCTTGGTCTGGTTTCAGCTCATCGATAATTTCCGCCTCCCACGAGC
>JAPUHZ010000242.1 GCA_027297485.1 Deltaproteobacteria bacterium | reverse complement strand
GCAAAGGGCGCAACCGGTTCTCTTCTCCCATCACCTCCTAGCTTATGTCGATATGTTGGACCGTGACAAGGAACGCATGAGTGGATGTCTGGAGCGGATCAATGTGATGCCGTTAGGTTCCGGGGCGCTGGCTGGGACAACCTTTCCTATCGACCGGGCTTATGTCGCTAAGCTTCTCAACTTTCCACGGATCTCCAAGAACAGCATCGATGCGGTGAGTGATCGGGACTTTGTGTTGGAGTTTCTCTCCGTCTCGGCCATTCTCTTTGTGCACCTGAGTCGGCTTGCGGAAGAGATGATCTTGTGGTCAAGTATTGAGTTCGGTTTTATCGAGATTCCCGACCGTTACTGCACGGGCAGCTCTATGATGCCGCAGAAGAAAAATCCTGATGTCCCCGAGCTGATCCGCGGCAAAACAGGGCGGATCTTCGGCCATCTTCAAGCCCTCCTCACCGTGATGAAGGGGTTGCCCTTGGCTTATAACCGCGACCTCCAGGAGGATAAAGTCCCCCTGTTTGACACCGTGGGTACGGTTAAGGCAAGTTTGGGGATAATGCGGGAGTTGGTGCGGCAGATAAAGATCAAAAAAGAAAGGATGCTGGCGGCAGCTCAAGATGGGTTTATGAATGCAACGGATCTGGCGGATTATCTTGTGAGCCGTGGAATGAGTTTTCGTTCAGCCCATGCCCTGGTGGGTAGGGTGGTCCGTTTTTGCCTGGATCAGCACCGCAGGATCGAGGATTTGTCTCTTAAAGACCTTCAGCGTTTTTCGCCCATGATCGGTAAAGATATCTACGCCTATCTCACCCCTGAGGCGGCTATTCAGCGGCGGCGGGCAATAGGGGGAACTGCCCCGGCCAATGTGCGTCGACGTTTAAAGGAGATAGGGGTATGAAAGTACAAGGCAAAAGGCGAAAGGTAAAAGTCAAAAGGACGCCGGTTTTTCTGGTGTCTATTGCCTGCTGTCTGATTTTTCTTCTCCCGGGATGTGGCAAGAAGGGGAACCCGCGAGCGCCGGGGCTGGCGGTTCCGGAGTCCATTGGGGACCTTAAGGTGGAGGCCGAGGGGAGAGGGATTGTCCTCACGTGGAGCCGGCCGGCACGCTACGTCGATGGGAAGAAACTCCGGGACCTTGCAGGCTTTGTTATCTTCCGCAAGAAGCTTTCCGGAAAATGTCCGGAGTGTCCGGTGCCTTACCGGAAGAGGATAACGGTGAACATTGAGGATCAGCAGAAGTTTATTAAAAAGAAGCGGTTCCGATTTGTTGACCAGGAGCTTACACCCCAGACGATCTACCGCTACCGTGTTTTCTCCCAGCTCATGGATGGCTCGCTGAGTGACCCCTCCAACGAGATCCAGGTCACCTGGAAGCCCTGATGAACTACTTCGAATACCGAAACGGAGAGTTGTTTGCCGAAGGGGTCCCGGTACAACGCATTGCCCGAAACGTGGGAACCCCAAGCTACATATACAGCCTAGCCACCCTCAGGCGACATTATCGCGTCTTTGATCAAGCCTTTACTCGGTTGCCCCACCTGATCTGTTTCTCTATGAAGTCAAACTCCAACTTGGCTGTTCTCAGGGTCTTTGTCAATGAGGGAGGGGGGTTTGATATTGTCTCCGGCGGGGAACTTTTTCGAGCCCTCAAGGCGGGTGCTGATCCGAAAAAAATTGTCTTCTCCGGAGTAGGCAAGAAAAAAGAAGAAATCGAGTATGCCCTGTCCGCCGGGATCCTGATGTTCAATGTGGAATCGGGGCAGGAGTTAACCCTT
This sequence comes from Deltaproteobacteria bacterium, assembly GCA_027297485.1. Next base: position 5,481 of record JAPUHZ010000242.1, on the reverse strand, counting down.
CTTAACGAGACCGCTCGTGGCGTAGGAAAGAAGGCCCCGATTAGCCTGCGGGTGAATCCGGATGTAGACCCCCAGACTCATCCTTACATCTCTACCGGAATGAAGAAGAGTAAGTTTGGCATCGACATCAAACGCTCGCTGGAGGAGTATCAGAGAGCCCTTTCCCTCCCCTATCTCGAAGTGATCGGTGTGGACTGCCATATTGGCTCCCAACTGACATCGCTTTCCCCCTTTGTCGATGCCCTTGCAAGAGTCAAGTCGTTGGTGGGCTCTTTGAGGAAGGAAGGTGCCGGGATCCGCTATCTCGATCTGGGGGGAGGGTTGGGGATCCGCTACAAGGACGAAGAGCCACCTCACCCGAAGGAGTACGCGGAGTCCTTGATCCGCGGCCTGGAGGGGATTGATCTGACTCTGATCCTCGAGCCGGGTCGCGTCATTGTGGGGAACGCGGGGATCCTGGTTACTGAGGTCCTTTATTTGAAGGAGACCGAGGAGAAAAAGTTCGTTGTTGTCGATGGCGGAATGAACGACCTGATCCGTCCCGCCCTCTACGGTTCTTATCAGGAGATCCGTGCCGTCGTAGAACGAAAAGGGGAAATGATCGTGGCCGATGTGGTGGGGCCGATCTGTGAGAGCGGTGATTTTTTTGCCAAGGATCGCGAGATTCCAAGACCCCAACCGGGAGATTTGCTAGCTGTCATGAGCGTCGGGGCTTATGGCTTTACCATGGCCTCCAACTACAATTCCCATCCGAAGGCGCCTGAGATACTGGTGGATGGGGAGAACTTTTATGTCATCCGTGAGAGAGAGACGTTGGAAGACCTCGTCAAAGGCGAAGTGATACCGGCGGTATTACAATAAAAGGTTCAAGAGTTTAAGGGTTCCAGGGTTAAAGGGATGAAGGGTGAGGACAGATTTCAGAATTCAGGAACCAGCATTCAGAGATGGGGAGAGGATTTTGGATTCTGACTCCTGAATTCTAAGAGAGATACGAAGGGATCGAGGGATAAAGGGAATATGGCTGAGATTGCTTTTACTAAGATGCATGGCTGCGGCAATGATTTTATCTTTCTCGATTGTCTCAAGGGAGAGATCAGTGATCTCGGGAAGATGGCCAAGAGGCTCTGCGATCGCCGTTTTGGCATTGGCGCAGATCAGCTCCTGACAGTTCATCCATCAAAGATCGCCGACTTTAAGATGGAGATCTATAATGCCGATGGGGGACAGGTGGAGATGTGCGGGAACGGCATCCGCTGTTTTGCCAAGTATGTCTATGATCATGGATTGACGCAAAAAAAAGAGCTGGAGGTGGAGACTGCGGGGGGGGTTGTGCGTCCACGGTTGATCGGAGATCAGGTTGAGGTCGATATGGGAGAGCCGATCCTGGAGGGGAGAAAGATCCCGGTTAATGCCGACGGGAAGATTATGAATTTTCCGTTGGAAGTAGATGGGATTACCTATCAGATCTGCTGCGTCTCAATGGGAAATCCTCACTGCGTACTGTACCTCGACGAGGTGGACCATCTGGACCTTGAGGGAATTGGACCGCGCTTCGAGTACCATCCGTTTTTCCCCAAGCGGGTCAACACGGAATTCGTGGAGATCCTTAATCCCCAGGAGGTCCGGATGAGAGTTTGGGAACGAGGGACAGGGGAGACTTGGGCCTGCGGCACGGGTGCCTGTGCGGCGGGCGTGGCCGGGACATTGACGGGGAGGACAGAGAGAAAACTCACGGTTCATCTCCTAGGTGGAGATTTGTTGATAGAATGGAGAGAAAACAATCGTGTCTATATGACCGGTGGGGCCGAAGAGGTATATCAGGGGGCTATAAACATTTAATTAAGGAGATAAAAAAATGTTTTCCGGTTCTATAGTGGCTCTGGTGACGCCGTTCAAAGGCGGAATGATAGATTGGAAAAGTCTCGAAGGGTTGGTGGAGTTCCACATAAAAAACGGAACCCATGGCATTGTTCCCTGTGGGACTACTGGAGAGTCCGCTACGCTTAATCACAAGGAGCATCATGAGGTGATCCTGGCGGTTATCAAGGCCGTAAAGAAAAGGGTCCCAGTGATTGCCGGGACTGGCTCCAACTCGACCGAAGAGGCGATTAGTCTCACTCGTGGTGCTGAGGAAGCCGGGGCCGATGGGGCGCTTTTAATTTCGCCTTACTACAATAGGCCTACCCAGGAGGGGATCTACCAGCACTACAAGAAGGTTGCCTCTGCTGTCGACATTCCTCTGATTATTTATAACATCCCGTCCCGGACAGGTTCCAAGATCGAACCGGAGACATTGGCCCGCCTTTCAGAGATCAAAAACATTTCGGGAGTGAAAGAGGCTACCGGCTCCGTAGATCAGGCTATTGATGTGCTGCGTCTTTGCGGGGATCGGTTGGCGCTCTATTCGGGTGAAGACTCCCTGACATTTTCCCTTATGGCTTTAGGGGGTAAGGGGGTGATCTCCACGGTAACGAACGTTGCGCCGAAAGAGATGTCCGAGTTGACCCAAGCCTGTTTGGATGGAAATTGGGAGAAGGGGAGGGATCTTCAGATGAAGCTTATTCCTCTGATTCGCAGCCTCTTTATCGAGACCAACCCGATACCGGTGAAGACGGCTCTTTCTCTCATGGGCAAATGCCGGGGAGAACTACGTTTACCTTTGACTCCTATGGGGGAGGGCAATCTTAAAAAACTCAAGCAAACAATGATCGATTTTGGTTTGATCTGAGACTGAAATGTTGGGTCTTGTTGTCTGTGGGGCGGCTGGGAGAATGGGAAGTACGGTGGTACGTCTTGTCCATGAGACCAGAGGAATCAAACTCATGGGTGCGATCGAATGGTCCAAAAGTCCCCAGATCAACCAGGATGCCGGTGAGGTGGCTGGTGTGGGCAAGATTGGGGTTCCGATCACTGCTCAAATTGCGCCTCTATTGAAAGGGCAAGGGGTTGTCATCGAGTTCAGCACTCCGGAAGCAACCCTGAAACATGTAAAAGTCGCCGCTCAGAAATATGTTCCCATCGTTATCGGCACCACGGGGTTCAATCAAAAGCAGTTAGCCGAGATTAAGAGGCTTTCGCGCCGAACCCGCGTTCTTCTCTCACCCAACATGAGTGTCGGGGTAAATCTTCTCATAAGTCTCTTAGGCAGTGTGGCTAAGACCCTAGGAGACGATTATGATGTGGAGATCGTCGAGGCGCACCATCGCTTCAAGAAAGATGCCCCGAGCGGGACGGCCCTGGCCATGGGTCGCGCAGTGGCCCAGGCGCTGAAAAGGGATCTGGACAAGATCGGGGTTTGTGGCCGCAAAGGGATCATCGGTGAGAGAGAGAAAAAAGAGATTGGCCTCATGTCTGTTCGAGCCGGAGACATCGTTGGTGAACATACGGTGATCTTTGGAGGTATGGGCGAGAGAATTGAGTTTATTCACCGTGCCCACAGCCGTGATACCTTTGCCCGCGGCGCGATACGGGCCGCCCGGTGGCTGGTCAAACAGAAAAAAGGGCTGTACAGCATGCAGGATGTGCTGGGGCTAAGCTGAGCGGCTTATTTCACCAAGACCTTCCGCTAAGTTCCACCGATTTCCAATTTTGAAATTCGTTCCTATCGCACTTTTTAATCACACGTATGGGGGGGTATTCCCCCAACCCCCAATCTACAGGTCTTCCCTTATTTAGCTATACAAGAAATGGCTTGACTGATTTTAAAGGATCGAGTACTGTTTTTGAAATTCGCGGTCGAAAAATGTAAGCACGACGATGGTTCATACTCATGTTCTAAACTGGGGAGGCAAAGCCGTTTGCAATCCGGTAGATAAATTAACATTGCCATAATATGCTGACATATATGTCAGTGTTTGGGGGAACTGGGGGGTCTGCAATATTCGTGGTATCGGCTTAATATTGCGGTGAAATCGTTCTTTTGGATAAAGACTTTCAATATGGAATATAGTGACAATAGACCATACTATACAGATCTGTATATTACTTGTTAGGGCACAGAGGAAGGTCGCAACGGTAGGAGGCGGGAGAACTTAAGTGAGTGAGTCCTTCGATGACGTAGTTCGCGAATACATATCGTTCGTGAACGAGCAGGTCGGCACATATATGGACGCTCTTGCCGGATTTGCGGGTCATCACACTCGTGTAGAACGACAGATTCACCGCGTATCGCGACCATCAAAAGCGGGGAACAACGAAAAAAACGAGTCGGTTGTCGTGTGGGCCAGTTACGAGGATCCTACAAAGCCCGACATAATTCATAACCGCATAATCCGTGCCGTTGACTACGTAGAAGCCAACTCTCCTGGTGGGTCGAACGAGCAGAAGCATGCACGAGCGATCGTTGTCTTCCTGTTCACGTACTGGGAGGACGAAATAAGGCCGCGTCTCGCTAGAGCAAAAGGCATCGAGCTCAAGGAGATTCGTTCGGACATCATGGGTGATATGCGAGTGCTCAGAAACGTCATCCTTCACTCCAAGAGCATTCTTGGCCCAGAAAGGCATAAAGAGCTTAAGAAGCTCGGTGGCATGTTTGCTATCGACCAGCCGCTTCGTCTGTCGTATGAAGACATGCATCAGATATTTGTATTAATCAAGCAGGATTGTGGCCGGCTTATGTTTGAGTGGCTTGGGGTCCAGGATTCGCCGATAGCACCAGACGAGATTCGTGATATCTCAATTCAAAGGGGTTCTCGTGGCGAAAGTAAATCATGAGGCGATGTGCCCTAACATCTGCATGAACCGGACCGGCCAACAGCTGCGCTTTTGACTTCCCGCCGCGCTTCGCGCGTCGGCGGCCGGTTATGCGGGCCGTTAGGACACACATCGGTGAATACTCTCCGAATGAATTTGGTTGGACTTGGATATGTGTCGGGGGTGGTTTTCGTTATTGCCCTATTATATCCAGACCTTCACTTTCTCCGGTGGTTCTCACAACTGTCCGTCCTTTGGTTGATGCTTTTCACGCTTGCAATGTCTTGTTGGTCCTCCGCGATTGTCGTGGAATTAATGAGAGCTGTTATTCCTCCATGGGGGCAATAGACCACTCGGCAGCACTTTCGAGACGTGGTTGTGGGTTGGGTTGTGCTTTTCCTGATTCAATTTACCATGGTACTCTATGGCCGATCTTAGATCAGGGTGCCCTAACAAGCGGCATAAGACCGATGCCGGACAACCCGCTACTGGTGTATTATGATTCTCAGCGCGGCACAGCTTAGCCGCGCGTTCGCTGAGATTCAAAATGGGGGACGTTGCAGTTTTCTAAGCCTAACTGGCGCACTGCAACCGATCGCCTCCCGCGCCGGCTGATTGCCCGACGATAAGCGGACCGCTCGCGACGCCTGGAGTTGAAACGAAAAGGATGATGGCAGCGAACAGTGGAAAATTGAGACAGTTGGGGTTAGTGGTTGAGTCGCTAGCTTGGGCTTCGCCCATCCGCTTATCGGCGGTTCTCTCAGGGCGGCTCATCCCGCGCCCCGTTAG
>JAPUHZ010000241.1 GCA_027297485.1 Deltaproteobacteria bacterium | reverse complement strand
GGTCGATTTATTGGCTCCCTATGCACGCGGCGGTAAGATCGGCCTCTTCGGAGGCGCCGGTGTCGGCAAAACGGTCATCCTCATGGAGTTGATTCATAATGTGGCCATGAAACACGGGGGCTACTCCGTCTTTGGTGGAGTTGGGGAGAGAACCCGGGAGGGCAACGATCTCTGGTTGGAGATGAAGGAGTCGGGGGTTCTCAGCAAGGCAGCATTGGTCTACGGCCAGATGAACGAGTCGCCGGGAGCCAGGGCGCGTGTCGGCCTCTCTGCGCTCACCCTGGCAGAATACTTCCGCGATGAGGAAGGCAAAGACGTGCTTCTTTTCATCGATAATATCTTCCGCTTCACGCAGGCCAACTCCGAAGTTTCGACGCTTCTCGGACGCATGCCGTCGGCCGTCGGTTATCAGCCGACCCTCTCTACCGACTTAGGTGAGCTTCAAGAGCGGATCACCTCGACGCACAAAGGATCGATCACCTCTGTCCAGGCGATTTATGTCCCGGCAGATGATTTGACCGACCCAGCCCCAGCTACCACCTTTGCCCATCTCGATGCGACGACGGTGCTCTCGCGCCAGATCGCCGAGCTGGGGATCTACCCGGCAGTGGACCCGCTGGATTCTAGCTCCCGCATTTTGGATCCACGCGTGGTCGGTGAGGAGCACTATGAGGTGGCACGTCAGGTACAGGTTATACTCCAGCGCTACAAGGACCTGCAAGACATCATTGCGATTCTCGGGATGGATGAGCTCTCAGAGGATGATAAGTTGACCGTAGCCCGCGCGAGAAAGATCCAGCGCTTTCTCTCTCAACCGTTCTATGTAGCTGAGGCCTTTACTGGAATCGCTGGGGCCTATGTGGAGCTGAAAGATACCATTAAGGGGTTTAAGGAGGTCGTAGAGGGCAGGCACGATGACATTCCGGAACAGGCCTTTTACATGGTTGGGACCATCGAACAGGCAGTGGAGAAGGCGAAGAAGCTGGCAGCCGAATAAAAAAAACGGTACTGGTTACTCGTTGACTCGTTAATCGATTAACGAGTCAACGAATAACGATTAACAAAAGTTTATGGCGGATAAGATCAGACTAAGGTTAGTCACCCCCAGGCGGATGCTTTTGGACGAGGAGGTCGAAGAGGTTGCCGCTCCCGGGGCGTTGGGGGAATTTGGCGTGCTCCTCAATCACATCTCCTTTTTGACCCTTTTGGAAAACGGCGAGATGAGCTACAAACAGGGACCAGATAAATACTACATTGCGCTCGGTGGAGGGTATGCCGAAGTGCTGGATAACGTGATGACAGTTCTGGCTGATGTCGCAGAGTATGCCGACGAAATAGACGTAGAGCGTGCCCGGAGGGCTAGGGAAAGGGCGGAAGAGACAATGGAGAAATTAAACCGTGACGATAAGGAGTTCCTTGTTGCTGAGGCCGCGCTGCGCCGTGCCCTCGTGAGAATGCAAGTAGCCGCCAGGGCATCGGTGCGTTGAACCACATTTAGATTCTCCCCTTTACAGCCGGTATCTGGCATTTCCGTTGTTTTTACCTCTCAACTCCCGGTCGTTCCGTTAATCATACGCGGGTCAGGATAGTCACGGAATCACTGAGAGGTATTGTCTCTTTATTCCCTGTGGATATCTGCCGGATCAATCGGAACTGTAGACAAGACGTTAGGAAATAACCATTTGTAGATAAGAAAGGGGGGTATAGCCATGCCAGAGTTATCGATGGAGCAGGCTGTTCCATGGCTCGTGAGTACCGGGCTGGCCCTGGGACAGTCGGTGTTGCGTATCGTATTAATCATCGTCGCCAGTTATGTTGGCGTGAAGTTTCTGAGGATTGCTATCGATCGCGTAGAAGCGATGCTGATCCGGGCGGGAGAGGCAACTGAGGAGATTCCCGGAGTAACCAAAAAAAGAGTGACGACCCTGAGTAGCGTTCTCCGAACCATTGCCGTTGGACTCATCTGGACCATGGCCATTGTGGTTTCCTTAGATCAGGTCGGCTTGGATATTACGCCGATACTGGCGGGTGCTGGGATCATAGGGCTGGCTGTCGGATTTGGGGCCCAGAACCTGGTCCGTGATATTATCAGCGGCTTCTTTCTGATCCTGGAAAACCAAGTCCGGGTTGGGGATGTAGCGATCATCAATGGTACAGGGGGCCTAGTTGAGGCCATTACTTTCCGAACCGTTGTACTCCGCGATCTTTCCGCTGTAGTCCATGTATTTCCTAACGGGTCGATCAACACCCTCTCCAACATGACCAAGGGGTGGTCGGCCTACGTCATTGATGTTGGGGTAGCTTACAAAGAAGATACCGACCGGGTCGTTCAGGTGATGTGTCAAGTTGATGAAGAGATGAGGCAAGATCCTCAATTCGAACCTAAGATGCTAGGGCCAATCGAGATCTTTGGCGTGGACAATTTTGGGGAGTCTGAGGTCACTATCAAGGCACGGCTCAGAACCCATCCGATCCAACAATGGAACGTGGGGCGAGAGTATCGCCGACGACTTAAAAAGGCCTTTGACGCCGTAGGTATCGAGATCCCCTTTCCTCACCGAACGCTCTATATGGGTGAGGCAAGCCTCCCGTTTCAGCTCTCGATCAAAGAAGCCGCCGCCAAATTGGGTGAGCCGGATAGTAAAAAAGGCGTCTGACGCCGCTTTATTAGGATACCCCGCGGCTTGCTGCGGGAATATTGCCGATGAGGTTTCCAAAGGGGAGAAGCGGTAGCTCTCCCCTTTGGTCGGCCAGGGGGTTTTAAACCCCGTGGTCGAAATAATTTGATTTCCTGAAAGGATCGGCAACGGGATGGATAGACCAACGAAGGTCCAGAGAGCCACGGTCGACATAGAGGCAGTTAACCCATACCTATGGATAAAAAATGATAGTCACGGTATAAAGAATAACCCACTCGCAATTGAGGTATTACCATGCATGGCGATGATGATCACGATCATCCTGAAAACTTAGATATTGGGCCGAACGCTATTATAGAAGATATCGAAGGCCTTGAAATGTTCTCGCTCAGAAGCGTGGGCATTGACATCGGCTCTTCGACATCCCATTTGGTTTTTTCTCATTTGACCCTGAGGAGGGAGGGTGCCGCCCTCTCCGCCCGTTTCAAAGTGACCGAGCGCAGGGTCCTCTACCGGTCTCAGATCCTGTTGACGCCTTACATCTCGGGAACCTTGATCGATACCGATAGGGTCAAGGAGTTCATCCATGATGCTTATCATGAGGCGGGCTTTACCTCTGGAGAGATTGATACTGGTGCCGTCGTGATAACCGGAGAGGCCTTAAAAAAAGAAAACGCACAGCCCATCGTAGAGTTTTTTGCCCAGGATTCCGGGAAGTTTATCTGCGCCTCTGCGGGACCCAATCACGAGGCGCTCCTTGCCGCCTATGGGTGTGGAGCAGTCGATATGTCCAAGGCCGAAAAGGCAACAATTCTAAACGTGGATATGGGAGGGGGCTCAACGAAGTTTTCCCTTATCGAAAACGGGGTTGTGACGCAGACAGCGGCCATTAGCGTCGGCGCTCGACTCGTTGCCTTTGATAACTCCGACGTGGTGATGAGGGTTGAAGAACCCGGCGAAATAATTATGAGAGAGCTTGGCTATAACGTTCGGCTGGGCAAGAAAATCACCAAAATGGAAAAAGAGGACTTTGCTGCTTTTATGGCCAAGATTATCTTTGAGGTCATTGAGGGGGTCCACTCCTCGCCCCTGGTGAAACAGTTGATGGTTACGGAGCCTTTCAAAGATTACCGAGGCCTAAAGCAAGTCGACTACATGATCTTTTCGGGGGGCGTCTCGGAACATATCTACGATCGCGATCAAAACTCGTACGGAGATGTTGGCCCGCTTTTAGGTAAAAATGTCAGGAACTATCTGAAAAAGAGTGCTAAGAAAGATCTTCTCCGGAAACCCACTGAGGGAATTCGGGCGACGGTAATCGGCGCCGGGGAATACACCATACAGGCCAGCGGCAGCACAAGCTACATATCCAACCCCAAGGTCCTGCCGGTCCATGGACTTAAAGTCATTCAGGCCTCCATCCACCAAGGGGAGTCGACCGTGGATGCTTTAAATAAGGCGTTTATGAAATTTGACCTTCCCTCTTTTACCTCGGGACTGGCGCTGGCACTCTCTCTGGATGGCCAGCCTGATTACCCATCCATCAAAAAGGTTGCCGAGGGAATTGCAGCGGTTTTAAAAAATTCGGACGACCCCCAGACCCCTCTCTATCTTGCTCTGGATCTTGACGTAGCGAAATCCTTGGGCGGGATCCTCAAAGAGGAGCTTAACGTTGGGCGAGATATCATTGCTGTGGATGGAATTGACGTAGGCGACCTTGACTATATCGACATCGGTGTTCCGATGGGGATAACAGAGGTCATTCCCGTCACGGTTAAATCCTTGATGTTTCCGTCAAGCAAGTCAGGCTAGTTATTGACGGTGGGAAATGGCTGAGTACTTTACCTTCTAGGCCGCTCTCGGCTTCACCGTTTCCCATATTTTGATTCGCCGGGGGCTAGTTAAGTCAAATGCCATCTCCGGCTCCTCCCCAATGTTTCCCTCTATCTTTGCCGTGCTGCTCGTGGGAGAGGTGGGGGCACCTCTCTTGTAATCCTCGGCGTGGTGATCCTTTCAAGGGCCCAGACGGAGCAGGTACAACGGCGCTTCAATGTTTTTAAAACCTGTGATATGGTTTAGGAATAACACAGAGATTATCTTAGAAGGAGGAACCTTTTGTGGCAAAACCTGCTGAAACAGTACGTGCCATGTGGAGCAAAGTTTTTACCTATGATCACTGGATGGAGTCTATAGGAATACCCATTCATAAAGGCTATTACGTTGAGGATTTGAGAACCTTAGAACTGGAGTGGTGGGAAGAGCGGCAATGCAAGGCGGCTTTTATACAGCTTTTGGGGCAGGAGGGAGTCAGCTCAGCTCGGGTTACAGAGATCGCGCCGGGCAAGACTGTGCCACCCTTGAAGTTCGCATTGGATGAAATTGTTTACGTCTTGGACGGCCGAGGTCTAACAACCATCTGGGCGGCAGAGGGAAAGCCTAAGAAGACTTTCGAATGGCAGAAACACAGCATGTTCTTGCTCCCTCACAATTACTCCTACCAGTTGAGCAATATGCAAGGGGACAGACCTGTCCGCCTGCTGCACTATAATTATATGCCTCTTGTCTTATCGGGTATTCGGGATCCGGAAATCTTGTTCAACAATCCCTATCAGGGACCGGATTTCCTGCTTGGAGAGGAGGGTAATTTTTATTCCGAGGCCAAAATGGTGCAGCAAACAACCCTGGACAATAGCTGGGGAAGAAGTGTCTACTGGTACGGTAATTTTTTCCCTGATATGAGGGCCTGGGATAAGCTCGACGCCAATAAGAGACGGGGCGCTGGGGGCCGCAGTGTTTATATCCAGTTCCCCAACTCAGAGATGTCTTGTCACATGTCGGTCTTTGATGCGAGGACTTACAAGAAGGCCCATCGGCATGGACCCGGACGCGTCATCGTGATCCCTGTAGGCGAAGGGTACTCGATCATGTGGGAAGAGGGAAAAGAAAAAGTCGTTGTTCCTTGGCACGAGGCTAGCGTTTTCGTTCCCCCCAACAAGTGGTTCCACCAGCATTTCAACGCGAGCGGCACACCGGCAAGGTATCTTGCCCTGCATCCTCCGATGCAGTTTCACGGTCATGCCGAAAAGGTTGAAGACCGGGCCAAGGACCAGATCGAATATCCCAACGAGGACCCCTGGATTAGAGAGAAGTTTGAGGGGGAGCTGAAGAAAAGAGGCTTGACCTCTCTCGTGCCGGATCAAGCCTACAAAGATCCGAACTTTGAATGGTCCAAGGCGATGGGCAAACAATAGGTTAAAACCTGTATCAGGTCGTCACTGGGGCCTAACGATTCGCGCAACCTGTGCGGGCAATCACGAATGCCAAAACCAAATAGCGTTTATCCCGCGTCAGGTTGATGCGGTTGTTAGCACCTTATTTCATCTTGGTCATCGTAAGTGTCCAATAAGACCTGGAGCTTGCCGAAAAGTTGATCAAGCTCCTTCTGAAGTTTTGAGTGTTTCGTGTGATTTGCCTCGGCGGCTACGTAGCCTTGAATTTCCTCGATGTCATCCAATGACAATTCAACCTTAATCCCTTTGCCTTCCACAATTGCAAATCTGGCAAAGTCGGGGTCACACAATGTTTTATCACGAATAAGATCCCGTTCACGCAGGGTCAGCTTCACAGGCAATTTCATTCCGTAAGGTATTTTCTTCCTTTTCATTTTTTCAGCTAACGAGCGGCGGCTAAGCTGTGCTGCCATAAACGGAGATTACAATCTACTAGTGCCAGCTTGCTAAACACCAGTCAGGAACGGTGGGAACGGTGTCAGGCTTGAGTTATTGAGTATTTTCGTACTCCTTCCCTTACCAGGCTAGCGCATAGTCTTTGAACGCGCTCTCGAAAGGGTTCGTCCTTCAGCATCCTTGCCTCTAATCTTTTCACCCCTATTGATTATTGTCATACCCCACGGCTGCCGCGGGCACAAGGCCGATGGGGTTTCCAAAGGGGAGAAGCGGCAGCTCTCCCCTTTGGTCGACCGCGAGGTCTAAACCC
>JAPUHZ010000240.1 GCA_027297485.1 Deltaproteobacteria bacterium | reverse complement strand
AACGTGCGCCGCTCGTCGTAGCGCTCGAGCACGTCCTGGAACGAGCTATTCGCGATTTAAGGACACGGGATGAAATTAAAGCGTCGCTTAATTGCATTTTGGGATAAAATCCACCTGTAAGAGCCCGCCAAGACAGCGGTTTCTAGCCTCTTGACATGCCACTCAGGACTTTACTACAAGAACAGGCTGAGAAGTAAATAACAGCCTCCCCCAGCTTTGATCGGCTTTAGCTATGATTCGAGGCTTTACAGATGGACGGGTCGCGTTCCTCGGAAGGGGACGATGAAGTGAAGAGTTTAGAGCCAGCTACTCTGCGATACTTTCTCGCAAGGGTGTGCTGGTTTTTCTATTAATTTCTACACCTAAAGGAGGTCGTTATGGCAGCTCACATCGTTTTGATGAATTTTACCGATCAGGGAATCCGCACCATCAAACAAAGCCCCGAGAGGAGAAAGGCTGCAACCGCTGCGGCAGAGAAGCTTGGGATCAAGGTTAAGGAGGCCTACCTGACTATGGGGGCGTATGATGTGGTGATCCTTGTCGATGCCCCAAACGATGAGACCATGGCAGCTTGGACTTTGAGTCTTGGTTCTCTGGGCAACGTCCGTACTCAGACGATGCGGGCCTTCTCAGCTAATGAGATGGACGCAATTTTTGCGAAGCTTCTGTAGGGAATAAAGTCGTTCAGTTATTTTGCTAAAAGGGAGAGAGAGGCCCTAGCAAGCCTTCCCCTCCTTGGCTATCACTAGGCAGCCTTTTTATTTCACTTGCGGACCAAAAGGCACCATATTGGGGAAGTAAAGGGAAGTTCCCTCTATCCGCTGATTGTGTGCCGTGGAATCGTATTAAAGGCTATGAAGAGACGGCTCCTCTTAGTGGAAGATGATTTGTTACTTAGCGAAATAATTCAAAAAAACCTAGAGTCTATCGGTTACGACGTTACCTTGGCAGAGAATGGGATAGAGGCCGTCGAGATGGCTACGTCGCAACTTCCTGATCTTATCATCATGGACATTGGGATGCCTAAAATGGATGGACTCGAAGCGACCTCACGGATACGGAAGAATCCGAAAACACAGGCCATCCCAATCCTTGCAGCAACAGCCATGGACGAGCCAGGAGATAGGGAGAAATGTCTGGCAGCCGGATGTGACAGTTATATCGCCAAACCGTTTACATTCAAGGAGTTGCGGGTCGCTATTGAGACATTATTAGAAAAGCAGTCGATGTGAATTTATTTCGTGGCTAACAAGAAAGACTGCCTAAATCCGCGTTCTCCATTTAATTACCTAAGAAACCCGCTTTCTTCGCAGCTTTCGCGAGACGGGTTGCCCGATCACCTCAGCCCAGATGATTGCTCTCCTGAGATCGTTCTGATCCCTGAACCAGAAGTGTTTACTTACTGGCTGTTTCTGCATTTCACTTGCCGTCTTGCCGGCAGGCTTCCCGGTCAACCGCTCTTCGCTATCAGCTGGAATGGGCTCACGCCATCCAGGTCCTGGCGTCATCGGCGCCTCTCTCGAAACATTCATCCCGCTTCCCCTCTTTCTCAGGGCTTTAAGAGTTGTTGAGTCGACTCTGGATAGTTGATCTGCTGTTTCCACGGGTTATTTTTCCTCCCCCTGCCCCGCCGGACCGGTCTTAGAGATGCTCTCCCGCATTTGGGTATCCGCCTGGATGTTTTGCATGTTGTAGTAGTCCATCACGCCGAGCTTGCCATCTCGGAAAGCTTGCGCCATCGCCATAGGCACCTCCGCCTCGGCCTCTACCACCTTGGCACGCATCTCCTGAGTCCTGGCGTGCATCTCCTGCTCCCGGGCAACAGCCATGGCCCGACGCTCCTCGGCTTTGGCCTGGGCAATCTGCTTGTCCGCCTCAGCCTGATCGATCTGTAGTTGGGCACCGATGTTACGTCCCACGTCCACATCGGCAATATCGATAGAAAGGATTTCAAATGCTGTCCCTGCATCCAAGCCCTTTTTAAGCACGGTTTTTGAAATGCTGTCTGGATTTTCCAGCACCGCCTTATGGTCTCTGGCTGACCCAATCGTCGAAACAATTCCTTCGCCGACTCGTGCGATGATCGTCTCCTCGCCAGCGCCGCCAACTAAGCGGTCAATGTTGGCCCGCACTGTTACCCTGGCCAAAGCTTTAAGCTGAATACCATCTTTGGCCACGGCTGAAACCAATGGTGTATCGATGACCTTCGGGTTCACGCTGACACGTACAGCCTCCAGTACGTCACGGCCGGCTAGGTCGATGGCAGTGGCGCGCTGGAAAGTGAGCCCAAGGTTTGCTTTATCCGCGGAGATCAGGGCATTAACAATTCGATCTACGTTGCCCCCAGCCAAGTAGTGCGCCTCCATCTCTGCGATATGTAAATCAAGTCCGGCCTTGGTGGCATTGATTAGAGGTCCAATGATCCCACTAGGCGGAACCTTGCGCAGACGCATGCCGACCATCGTGGCCAGGCTTACTGAGACGCCAGAAAAATAGGCGGTTAACCACAAACCTATGGGGATAAAGTAGTTCAGGACTACTAACAAAAATATGGCCCCGAACAGAATGACCATCCCTCCCGCCAGTGTAAAGCTTTCCATAGTGATCCTCCCTTTCAGTTAATTAAGGTTGAGACGACCGTCGAACAATCAGACGGTATCCCTCATCCTTTACAATTTCAATGGTCACCTGAGCATCAATGTAATCTCCTTCGGTTACGACGTCCAACCTTTCTCCATCGAACATTCCCGTGCCACTGGGACGCAGGTCGGTCAGGGCAAGACCAGCTTTCCCGACCCTGTCGACCTGGACATCCGACGATACGAAGCCGGCTTGCTTCTTTTGCCTCGTCCGTAGATTGATGCGCTCCCAAAAAGGGGTGCGTTGGACAAACCGAAATAGGATCAAACTACCCAAAACCGCTAGTCCCAACGCTCCCAGTATGATTAAAACCGCATTAGAAATATCACTGATTGTCGGCACCCGCCCTACCATGCTCAGCCCGAACCCAACCAATAAGGCCAAACCTCCGAAGATACCGGCGATGCCAAAGCCGGGAATGATAAATATCTCCACTCCTATCAATACTAGGCCCAGCCCAATCAGGAGAAATTCCTCAAAGCCAACCAGCCCTACCAAATACTTTGATCCGAAGTAGAGTCCCAACGCCACAATCCCTGCTGTTCCCGGAAGACCCCACCCGCCAGTCTGGACTTCCGCAAGGAGGCCAAATAGGGCAACCGCCAGCAAAATGGAGGTGATGACGGGATGGTTCAGAAATCGGATGACATGCTCCGCCCAGCCGAATTCAGGTTGAATCACCCTCGCGGCTCCAAATTCTAGTCCCGCTAGTAAATCATCAAAGCTGGAAAACTGCCCGTCCGCCATTTTCCACTTGAGCGCCTGTCCCGTGGTGAGGGTTAGCAGCTTCCCCTCCTCAATCAGCCCTTGGATCTTGATAGATTCATCGACCATGGCCGCCGCGACATCTGGGTTGCGCCCGTTCTGCTCTGCCGTCGCGCGAAATTCCGATCGGGCATAGGAGACCACCTTCTCGCTTGCCTTCGTCCCCTCACCCGATACGGGTGTGGCTGCACCGATGGTTCCACCAGGGGCCATGTAGATCTTCTTGCATGCCAATGCAATGAGCGCACCAGCACTAATAGCCCGAGGATTTATATAGGCCACCGTGGGCACTTTCGCACCTGCGATGGCATCGCGAATCTCGATCATGGCGTCCAGTCGACCACCCAGCGTATTGATATCGAATACGATCAGATCGGCTTTGTCCCTTTCCGCCTCGTTGACGACTCTTGCCACAAAGGGAGCCAGTCCCAGATCGATGGTCCCGGAGATGCTTACCCGATAGACCAATCCGTTACCGGCTGCATACGCGAAGCCTACAGCCAGAACCGTCAGCAATAAGAACGCTTGCGCACTTCGTATCCCTTTTAGTATGGAATTCATCTCTACCTTTGCAAAATGTTCCCTGATGAAGCTACGAGGCTTTTGCTCTCACCAATCGCTGCCCCGCAGCCGCAAGCTGTTCGGTGATCGGAATATCAAGGCCAAATTTTTTTCCGAGCTCAGCAGCCAGTGGAATATCTTTCTCGAAGACGTTCAGGCCAGCCTTGGGTGTAGAACTAGCCCCTGATGGGTCAAACCTCTCCTGCCAGCGGTTCAAAATAGTTCCGGAATAGACCTGCCGCATCATTTCGAGCACTTCACGATACGGGATGCCCCCAGCCTCTCCTATCTGTATCGCCTCATGGATAAGGAGGGTTTCAGCTCCTGTTACCAGGTTTTTGATAAGTTTCGCGACGTTGCCAGCGCCTAGCGGTCCCATATGGAACACTCGCTTGCCCATCTGAAGCAGATGCGGTCGTGCACGATCGACCAGCTCGGTCGGCCCTCCAACTAGAAAACTCAGCTTGCCCTCGCGTACAACTCTCGGTACCGAGGTCATGCAAGCATCGATAACGAAAACGCCCCGTTTAGAGGCAGCATCTGCAACTTTCCGAGTGGTTTCCGGCAGAATTGTGCTGTGGAGAAGTACGAGGGTATCGGCCCGTGCTCCCTCCAAGACACCATCCTTCCCCAGCACGGAATCCAGGATTTCCTGGTCGGTGCGAACAACCACATCGATGATCGTCGAGGCTTGTGCAACTGCCGCTGACGATGATGCAACATCAGCTCCCATCGAGCGCGCCGCTTCCAACGGTGCAGTAAGCAAGTCGAACACGGTCGCTCGCCCGCCTGCTAGCTTCAAACGCTCTAACAAGACACTCCCCATCGCACCCACACCGATCATTCCAACCTTTTCCATCTTGCCTCCTTTCTCCGGCCCTATCACCACCCTATGGCGTATCCCTCTCTTCTTGGATCTGCCCCTGCCAGATATGCGCCGGTCAATGGATCCCTGACTATGACCTCCGCACTACCGAAGGACCAGCGATCCACAACCTTTACCTTGTGACCCTTTTTTCCTAACCCGCTGATCAATTCAGCAGGGAAACCTTCCTCCATGCTGAGCTCCTCAGGCTCCTCTAAATGTGGCGGGGTGCCCGGCCGATGGCTCCAACGCGGAAGCTCAACGGCAGCCTGGGGATCCATGTGGCGGTCAATCAGATTGTGAATGACCTGTACATTAGTCTGGGGTTGGTCGTCAGCACCCGGTGTCCCTCCTACTGCAAAAAACTTGCCGCCGCTAAATATCATATAGGAGTTTAGCGTGTGGGCGGGTCTCTTCCCGGGGCTTAAGGCATTGGCCTTGCCTGGATCTAGGACAAAGCTACACAAACGGTTGTTCATGACTATCCCGGTATCCCCAGCAACAACCGCAGAGCCAAATGAGGCGAAGATACTCTGAATGAGGGAGACCGCATTCCCGTCCCGATCTGCTGTACAAAGATATGTCGTATCGCTGCCAAACGATCCATGGAGATGATCCCGGGATTGAGAATCATCCGAAATCAAACGCCTTCTTTTCTGAGCGTGCTCTTTTGAGATGAGGCGGGAAATCTGTGGATCCCCAAAGCGCGGGTCCTCGAGATGGTTAACCCGATCCTGAAAAGCGAGCTTCTTGGCCTCCACCATAACGTGAACAATATCCGCCGGCTCCATTTTCTCTAATGGATAGCCCTCCATGATGTTGAGCATCTCCAGGATAATAAAACCCTGCGACACCGGGGGCTGTTCGAACAGGAGGTGGTCTCTGTAAGTCGTCGTGATAGGATCTAACCACTCCGCAAAATTTCCCTGAAGATCCGCTTCTGCAAGGAATCCCCCCTCGGCTTGAATTGCATGACACATCCGCTCCCCAATATCGCCTTGGTAGAAACCCTCTCTGCCTTTTTCCGCAATCTGCTTAAGCGTATGGGAAAGCTCTCTTTGGACCAGCATTCTTCCCGGTCTCAGATCAGCCAATGGTTTACGGAAAGATCGGTCGATCCACGGAGAGGAGGACCACAACGCTCCGATCTTTTCCCCGAGAGGACGGGAAAGGGGAAAGCCCTCACGTGCATAGCCGATGGCGTCGGCAGCGAGTCGCGATAAATCCCATGTCCCGTATTTTCTGTGCAGTTCCACCCAGCCATCGACTGCGCCTGGGATTGCTATACTCAGCGGACCCTCCGTGGGGATCCTACCCAATCCCTTTTCTCGGAACAGC
>JAPUHZ010000024.1 GCA_027297485.1 Deltaproteobacteria bacterium | reverse complement strand
GCAGAGGTTTTGGCCGAAGGTTACCAGCAGGTCGTTGTATTCGATCCAGTATCGCTTGGGCAATTTCTTTCGTAAGGCGTACTCGGTCTCCTTGGGATTCTTGGTTCGGATGTATCCCCAACGGTTCGAGATCCGATGTACGTGGGTATCCACGCATATCCCAGGTTTTCGATAGCTTAAGGTCACGACGAGGTTGGCGGTTTTGCGTCCCACGCCCTTGAGCTTGAGGAGCTCGTCGATCTCATCAGGGACTTTCCCGCCATATTTTTCGATCAAGCTGCGGCAGATCTGACGGATAGCCTTTGCCTTAGTGCGGTAAAAACCAACGGGAAAGATTGCTTTTTCGATCTTCTTTGCTGAGAGCTTGAGCATTTTTTCCTGGGTATCGGCCAGGTCGAACAGACGCCAAGAGGCTTGGGCCGTCGTCGTGTCTTGGGTGCGTAGGCTTAAGATACAAGAGATGAGAACGTGAAACGGACTGTGGGAGGTCTCGGCCACCTCTGTCACAATGGGTTTCCTCCATTTTGGCACCTCCCGGCGCAAGATGTGGATGGCCTGGTGGATCTCTATCGTTTTCACGTTACTGGATTTTTGGCTGTGGATTATGTAAATTGACTGGAAGTCTTTCTACGTACCATAGATTTCGAAAGAGCGAAACCTCTCAATATGCAGATGTTCGGCGACAGACACTTTGAAATCCTCCGGAGGCGAACTCCAAGGAGTTTGGCAGGGGATCACTTCAGGCCGGCTGCAGTCCTGGTTCCCGTTCAGCAACGGAAAGACGGGGACTACTTGGTGTTGACGCAGAGGGCGGAAGGGCTTCATCACCACAGCGGGCAGGTCGCCTTCCCCGGAGGAAGGATCGATCCCAAGGACTCGGGACCGTTGGAAACAGCCTTGCGTGAGAGCCAGGAGGAAATCGGACTCAATCCGAAGGATGTTCGTATCTTGGGGCAACTTGATCAAGTGCCTGCAGCTTATAATTTCTTAGTGACCCCTTTTGTCGGGCTGATTCCCTTTCCTTACGAGTATCGTTTGAACAAAAGCGAAACTGCGGCTGTTTTTTCCGTCCCCGTCTCTGCCCTTATGGATTCGAAGGCCGTCAGCGTGGATACTCGTCTTCTTGCAACACGAGGTCCTTTGTACCGGTTCGAATACCAGGATTGGGACATCTGGGGCGCCACGGCAAGGATCGTCAAACAACTGTTGGAGCTTGTTTATGGCTTTCAGGCTCAAGCCCGTCCAAATGAGTAGTCTACTGTCTCTTTTTTTCGTGGGCGTGGTTGCCTGTGCCACTCCTCAGCACTTTTATCTCCGGTATGATCGCGAATTTATCCAATCTGACCTAAACAAGATCTTAACTGAGCATCCCCTCTCTGCCGAGGAGAATATCAAAGTGGTCACCTTAGGTAAGGGTCAGGCTGTCAGCCACCACGTTGTTCAAATTCGTGACCGTGAGGTTCCTCATATTCACAAGGACCACGAGCTCACCGTGGTTATGCTGAGAGGCCGCGGCTACCTCGTGTTGGAGCAGAAGAGAATCGACCTTGCGGTGGGTGATGTCCTTTTTATTCCACGTGGCATTATCCATTACTTCATCAATACATTTACTCAACCATCGGTTGCCTTGGCCGTTTTCTCTCCGCCCTTTGACGGGAAGGATACCATCCCGGTAGAGAAACCGTAGTCCGGCGGCCATGGGCATATTTTTCAGGCGCATCCCGGATTATATTCTCCCGCTTCTGGCCGGGCTGCTCATAGCATCGCCCTTTCTCTTTCCGATTCTCTTTCCGTTAGCGTGGGTTGCTTTTGTTCCCGTTTTTTGGCTCCTTCGGGCAGGCGGAAGCCTTCGCCGGGCCTTTCTTTTTGGCTGGCTCATGGGTGTGGTCGTCAATCTTTTAGGATTCCATTGGCTCGTCTATACTATCAAGGTTTTCGGCGGCTTCTCTTATGCTGTCAGTAGCTTTATCTTTTTAATCTTTATTGCCCTTGAAGCCTTACAATTTTCCCTGTTTTTACTCCTCGTTCATCGCTTTGGTTTTGGCCCCCTCCATCTCTTCCCTGCGCTCTTTTGGGTTGCCATCGAGTTTTGGTTTCCTCACCTGTTTCCCTGGCATCTGGCCAATAGTCAGTCGTATTTTCTTTCTCTCACCCAGTCGGCCGATCTGGTGGGGCCTTACGGCACAAGCTTTCTCATAGTTTGGCTCAATACGACTCTTTATACCGCCTTAGTTCACCCCGATGGAGAAGCTAAGACTTCTCTCCGACCGGCGGCGATTTCGAGTGCTCTGGTAATCACTGTTTTTTTTTACGGTCAATTCAGGCTCTCCACCGTCACCGCTGAGATGGGCGCAGCACCAAAACTAAGCGTGGCGGCGGTTCAAGGGAACATCGATATCCAATTAAAATGGCAGATCGATCAAATAAAGAACAATCTCAAATCTTACCAGGACCTCACTAAGAAGACCCAAGGGGCAAATCTGGTGATCTGGCCCGAAACGGCAGTTGAGGAATGGCTGCCCGAGAAAACCAACCAACTGCCGCCCCGACTTTTTCCTCCGCTCAATCCAGCGACCTCCCACTTTATCTTCGGTGTGAGAAGCTACCGTGGCAAGGCCGCCAGCCCTGAATTCAAGGCCTTCAACAGCGCCTTCCTGGCTGATCGCCAAGGTCGTGTATTGAACCGCTACCATAAACAAGTCCTCCTCGCCTTTGGCGAATATATCCCTTTTTCAACCCTCTTCTCCAAGCTACCCGGGGTTCCCTCCCTCGTAGGTGGCTTTTCAGAAGGGGAGGGGCCGCGCACACTCGATCTCCCCGGAGGGATTAGGGTTGCCCCACTTATTTGCTATGAAGATTTGATACCCGCCCTGTCGCGCAGGTTCGTAGCCGAAAAAAGAGCCAATCTTTTGGTTAATCTCACAAACGATGCCTGGTACGGCAATACAGTGGCGCCCTGGCAGCATGCCCGGCTCGCGCAGTGGCGCGCAATCGAGACGCGCCGTAACTTGGTGCGCGTGACGAATACCGGTCTCACCACCGTGATCAACCCCAAGGGCGAGATGCTCCAAACCCTTCCGACATTTTCCTCGGGAGTGTTGACAGCCAAGGTGGAGATTATGGAGGGAGAGACCTTTTATGTCCGTTTTGGCGACTGGTTTGCGTGGATGATTACTTTTGTCTCACTGGGTATCGTCCTGTGGCGTTGGAGAAAGCAAAGTGAGTAGGTGTTAGTTGGCAAAATATTTGAGATTGGTGGAGATAACCCGATAGACCTGCTACGGACTGTTAACTTTTAAAGCGTCGTTCTGCCATATCGAGGAACGCTTTGTAGTATTTTAGCGCCGCTTCAGCAATAGTTAGTGGCCCTTTTTTTACTAGAGGCTTCCCCATATGTCTGGTCGGGGGATCCGTCCTAACTCCTCTGCTGTGGGCCGGCAGCAAGTTGACCCCATCCTCAAAAAGGGCGACCCGTACTTCAGGTTTCACTCCCCAGTTCTCAATGGCTCTATCATACTTTGTGCTCTTAATTGTAATGTGCTCGATATGGAGCTTTTTTCCAGGGAGTGCCCTAATCATGACTCCTCCCGAAACTCTTGAAACAGTATATTTATATCTAAGGGTATGCTCCCTTGCCTCGTGAGCCTGCTTAACATATTTGAGAAGCGGATCAACCTTTCTGGCAAGCGTGTAACCTCCGCGCCACGGCTCGTAAGATCTATTAGCAAACTCACCTGCACTCTTCCTCCAGACTCCTTCAATGCGCATGAGAAAATCGCCCCAAGCCTGATCAAACTCATCGAGCGATTCTGCCCGAGCCATGCGCTCCTTTGCTCTCTCTGCTTCATGTAATTCTCTTCGAGACTTGTGGAGGGGGTTATTCACGGTCAGTGTCGTCGTATCTTACTCTTTTCTCTAGCTCCGCGATCTTTCAGATATGTAAGGCGATCTCCTTATAATTAATAACGGTGTCGCAAACTAAAGTATCCTCCCGGAAAAGATTCAGGCTATCGTAAACGCAGGTCTTGAACTGTAAATAAACTTAAAAAAAAAGAATGGCAAGAAAAATCTTAGCGTGGGGGGTTTGAAAGCTCCTGGGTTGGAAAAAGGGTCGGGCTCTTCCTGCGGTGTGCGATTGGTATGCCAACGTTGCGTGTGCGTCACCGTAACCCATCGCATCACCTGGGAGAGCTCCCCATCTGCTTGGGGCCATAAAAGCGGATGCCGTTGGTTGGGAATGACGCAACGCGTCTATCTCATCAGTAGCTTTCCTGTCTAGAAAAGACTCCCGACCCTTTTCTTTCCGACATCCCTCGTTTTGGGGCTGTAATATTCGATAAGGGCCTATTATGTCAACATGTCTGCCGGAGCACAGGCAGGCCCGAGCTAGGTTTCAGGCAGAGTTGGACATTGGCTCAATCTAGGAGGGAGTGAAGAAGAGATCGTGCGTTAAAACGAAAATACGGAAGCCATTTTTAGAGCAAGAGCCGCTAAAAACAAGAATCAATAGACCTGGCCCCCATGACATCTCAGCGGCTTAACACGGAACAAAGCCAGGCCCAGAGTGGCTCCAGGGCCAAAGCGAATTGACAAATTCGTAAATCTGGCTAGGACTCAATTAAAGTGCCGTTGAATTGCGTCCTCAGAGGGAATTAAGGTCCGCTTTCTAGTGGAACAAGCCTGGGCTGCCAAGCCCTGCTGGGCCTGTCAGTCGGCTTGACGTAATTGCACGTGATCGGATACTCTCTGCACAATTGTAGTCGAATTGATGAGTGCTGAAATGTTTTTAATCTTCTGGCTCTATCTCAAAGATAAGTTTTAATCATTTATTGACCGCAATGGGAAGGCCCCCACGGCCAATTCCAGATGCGGGGCGGAAACAACAGGAAAAAGGAGGTTTCCATGAAACGAGTGGTATTCGCTTTTTTTGGTATGATGGCGATTATTATACTAAGCAATCTATGGCATTCCGTAGCAAAGGCGGAGATACTTGCGATGGTCAACTATGAGACCAAGCCAGGGCAGACGTTCCGCAAGGAAGGTATCGCCATCATCGACGTCGATCCGAATTCGGCCAACTTCGGCAAGATCCTGGTGGACATGCCGCTGCCGCACGACCTGCACAACCATCACATCTTCTACAACCGGGACGCCAGCAAGGCGTACATGACAGTGTTTGGCGAGAACGCTCTCTACGTGATCGACCTGAAGCGCTTTCCTTACCGGACCAACGTTGTTTCCGTGCCCGACTGCGAGGTCGGTGAGGACATCATCTTTTCGGGTGACAACAGCAAGTGGTATCTAACCTGCATGGGCTCGAGCACGGTCATCATCGGCGATGCGGTCAGCGACAAGCCTCTCAAGACCGTGCACACGCCGATGCCTTACCCGCACGGAATAGCAATACACGAGGGCATCGACCGCATCCTCATCACGGGGACGATCAAACACGACCTCACTGACCCCGGCGAGACCATCACCGTGATCGAAGCCAGCACCGGCAAGCCTCTGAACTCACACAAGGTTTCCAACAAGCCGTCGCCGTCGGGCGAGGCGCCGGTGGAGATCCTGTTTATGCCTGGCACCAACCCGCCGATCGCCTACATCACCAACATGTTCGGCGCCAGTCTATGGGCGGCGGTCTGGAACCCCGCGAAGAAGGACTTCGACGTCCATCAGGCCGTGGACCTCAAGCCGTATAATGGCGGGGT
>JAPUHZ010000239.1 GCA_027297485.1 Deltaproteobacteria bacterium | reverse complement strand
ATAAGGCGGGTTTTTCCGTCGTCTACCTAAGGGAGAGAATGAAGGAGCAGAAGGAACAGTGGGGCGATCCGTTCAAATACGGGATAAAAGCAAACAAGCAGATGATTGATACTTATATAAGGGATAACCTCGATCAGGGTGCAATCCACTCAAAGCCATCCTATAATCAGATCTTTGCAGGTAGCACCCTGGACACTTAAAAGCTCATTAAAAATGGCTTCGAGGTGACGCTATGCTTCCCAAGCAAGAAAATGAACTTCTTACCAGAACCAGGCCCGGGACTCCGATGGGTGAGCTGATGAGGCGCTATTGGATCCCTGCGCTACTATCAGAGGAAATCCCCGAACCCGACTGCCCTCCAGTGCAAGTAAGGCTTCTAGGGGAAGAGCTCGTTGCCTTTCGCGATAGCAAAGGAAAGATTGGGCTCCTAGAGGAGCACTGTTCCCACAGGGGCACCTCCCTTTTCTACGGGCGCAATGAGGATTGCGGATTGAGATGCATCTACCACGGTTGGAAGTACGATGTTGAAGGGAAGGTGTTGGAGACCCCTGCTGAGCCCCAAGGGAGTGATTTTAAGAGCAAGATTCAGCACACGGCCTATCCCACAAAGGAAATAGGAGGCATCGTATTTGCATACATGGGCCCAAAGGATAAGATGCCGCTTTTTCCAAACTATGAATGGACACGTGTTCCTCTGAGTCACACTTACGTCACTAAGTGCATGTTGGAATGTAACTATCTACAGGGCCTTGAGGGGGAATGTGACAAGGCTCACCTCTCCTTTCTTCACATCACGTTTGATTCGAAAACGGAAGGCGACCCCGCTAAGGAATGCACCGTACCAGTCTATGAGACAGAGAAAACGGATTTTGGAGTGAGATTGGTAGTCCTCCGAAAGATGGCCTCAGGTGAAACTTACGTGACTTTAAATAATTTCGTCATGCCTGTCTCGGGCTGGCTGCCCCATAACAATGAGGTTCACTTTTACGTCCCAATTGATGATGAGCATTCTTGGAGATATGACCTTGGTTTTACGCGGGGTAGACCCGTAGAAAAAGGCCGCCTTCACCGGGGCAAACAGATTGGACCTGACTATCGAAGAATTCGAAACCCCAGCAACCAATATCTCCAGGACAGGGAAGTCCAACGAAGGGCTGATTTTACTGGCATTGAAGATTTCCTAAACGAGGATTCTTGCGCTACAGAAAGTATGGGAGCGATCTATGATCGGAGCAGTGAACACCTTGGGGCCAGCGATGAAGGGATAATTGCCGTTCGCCGTTTTCTACTCGATGCGGTGAAGTCATTGCACCACGGTCTTGAACCACCTCACGTTATCATGGACGCGGCTAAGAACGATTTTCCGCAAATTGTGACCAGGTCTAAACTCGTGCCTCCGGGCCAAGACTGGCGCGATCACTTTCCGAATCTGGCCTGAAAGGGATCCTACAGTATGGCCACTTGTGTCATCACCAGATTATCTCTTTGGCCGGAAGAGGTTCTTATTTTATTTTAGAGAATGAGAGGAGAACGAACGATGGCAGAGAAGCTAACGGTAGCAGCACTACAGCAAATGAAGCGTGACAGAAAGAAAATTTCTGCTGCAATCACCTACGACTACCAAATGGCACAGATCTTGGACGGAGCGGGGTTCGACCTCCTCACCGTGGGTGACAGCGTGGGGCGAAACATGTGGGGACAGGCGACTCACCACGAGGTCACGGTAGATCAGATGGTCCTTATCTGTTTGGCTGTGAGCCGTGGCGCAAAGCGAGCAGTGGTCAGTTGCGACATGCCGTTTGGCCCAGTGCAGGACGGTCCCGATGAGGCCGTGAGGGCCGCAATCCGGCTAGTGAAGGAAGGCCATGCTGAGATGGTGAAGGTAGATAATGCCATAGGCAATCTTGAGACCGTAAGTCGCATCGCGCGAGGGGGGATCCCTGTGTGGACACAGTTCGGGTTCTCTCCACAGAGCACCCTTGGCGCCGGTTCATTGGACACCTCCACGGAAGAAATGGCGAAACGGATGCGCGAGCAGATCCTCAACGATGCGAAGGCGCTGGAGGAGGCCGGCGCTTCCATGCTGGATTTAACTCACGTGAGGGATCATAGCATCTACGAGGAAGTTGCGAGGACAGCCAGGATTCCGGTCCTAGGCGGTTCGTCGACCGCCGGTCCAGAGGCGGACGGTCGGATCTCTGGTTTTACGTACAGAGCAACGGCGTTGGACGGAGGTGCTCCCCGTGGTCGGGGCAATGATGTGGCACGGCTGATTTTTCAGCTGGCCCAGCAGTATGTCGACGACGTGCGGGCCGCTCGACCCTTCTAAAACCGCCTTGGCATCAACTCACACCGGACGTACGACAAGCCAAGAGGGGGTTTCAACAAATTTTCCCCATGAGACTTGTTTTGCTACATCTGATAGCAGCGGTTCCTTCCTAACAAATGATACAAGGCGACGTGGCTAGGGCAACAAAGGACCACACAACTATCTGCGTATACGAGCAACCACAACTGCTTCGACTCGTTCCCCTCGCAAGCCTGAAGGGGCAACATTAAGCACATGGTAAGGGGGCTGACGTTTCGTGTCTGGGAAGAGCTTTCCCCACTCTTTCAGAATCGTGGCACGATGGGCATCATCCATGGCGAAAAATGTAACGGTGGTTAGATCGTTAACGCTACCCCCCGCAGCTTCCACGAAACCGCGGATGTGCCGAAACAAAATTTCTAATTCTCGCTCAGGTTCAGCAGGAAGCTCATGGCCGGGCGACTCATCATCATGCCCCGACAGCATTGATGAGAAGACCAAGGCATCTTGACTGGATCGATTCACCTTAATCCCAGGCGGTATGACCCCTCTTGCTACCTGCCCGCGGATCGGGGCATTTGGATGCCGCGGTGAGTAACCAACCTTCTCCCGATGATTTGCCATATAACCTCCTTCAGTATCGTTCGATTTGAAGTGAAGTTCCCCACATTCATTTAAGGCTTCTAGGCCTAAAGCTACCCACGATTAAACTTGGTGAGTCAAACTGGTCCTTAACCATAATCCTTCGGAATTTATAGCAATGCCGTGACGGTCGCGCCAAAATGGACTCCCTCCAGGCCAGCGGGAGCTACATTCCAAGTTTGCCGAGCTGGTAGATTACTCCGGTCAGGGAACAATTTCGTCCATTCGTCGTTAATCACTTTTCGATACTTGTCGTCCATGAGATAAACCATGACATCAACTATGTTGTCGATGCCCCCTCCGACGGATTCGACCCACGCCTTGACCTGCTGAAACAACGCCGCACACTGCGCCTGCTCATCGTTTGGGATTTGGGTACCGAGTCGACCGGTGAGCAGCGGAGAAAACGTTAGGTTCTGCCCTTCCCTTGATTTAGTGGACAGGTCGTGAATAATAGCTGTGAACCGGGACGCAAATCTCCAGTGCGTTCCATGTGGAGAGACGTTCACGATGTGACGGGCAGGCCGATCATTAGGATCCGGAAACATTTTGAGCCATGCTTGGTTTATTGCTTCCCGGTCATTATCATCGAATACGTACACTGCCATACTAACGATATCGTCCGGAGTTCCTCCCCCCGCTACGACAAGGCCTCGAATGCGCTCAAATAGCAAGTCTGCGTCTTCAGAAGCGTTGGCTCCCTGCTCCCTATTGGGACCAACTGGACCCAAAAGAGATGAAAAAATAAAATCCCCGACTCTAATGCCTTCCGGAACCGGCGAGTGAATACGGCCTCTTCCCGGAACGTGAATGGTTTGGCGTCGCACGACCATCTTATCCCTCCATCGTTAAATTAGGTTTGCCGGTGATTGTTGATATCTGCCTTTGCAGTTTCAAGAAGTTTTCTGATTGGATGGGCAATGATCAAAAGGTATGAAAAAGCTAGAGCCGGCGACAAACCATTTGTCCCACGGCTATAGGCCGCTGCTTTCGGGACGGTTGCTTTCCGTTGAGTGTCCTAGCCAGTCTTAAAAGGCAATGATCTTTGAACGTCGGACCGGTACCGGGTTTCTGTCCAGTTAAGGCACCTTAGAGCGTTGGGACGACTATCGCATAGTTCGAAGAACTCCAAGCTACCACAATGGCCTGTGCGTCTAACATCATTGCGCCGTCAGGTATCACTCCCAATACGCGAAGGCGCACGCGCACCCCGTTCCTGCCGGTGATCGGTAGCATGGCTCATAGGCCAGGAGGTGCATTTCCATGTCAGTTTCCTCCATGGCCCCGGCCACCACAATCCAGCTACGGATCTCGCCGGTCCCCCAATTGAATAACTCCTCAGGGTGCTTAACCAGGCTCTTCTCGTCTTTCGCTTGCATGGCCTTAAGGATCGACCGGTCCAGGGCCTCATCGATCACCATGTGGGACAGCCCCCCACTGCCAATCAGAGCCACGGTCTTGTCGCTCTCCCATGACTCAATGGCTCGTCGCAGCGCTCTCCCTAGCGCATAGCATCGCTTAAGGGTGGGTTGGTTGGGGGCATAGTAAGTGTTTAGGAACAAAGGCACATGCGCAGGTAACGCTCTCTTCATAATCCGCCCATAGATGAAGTCGAACGCATGGCCGATTGAACGCCCTTGCGGTATAGTTCGGCAACTGGCGATGTCAAAGCCCTCGCCATTCAAATACCCAATAATATGCCGACCGAGAGCTGGTTCCCCTTTCAGTAAGGTAGGTTCATTGGCTGATCCGCGAACACGGCTCGAATGAGGAACTAGAGGGATCTGCTCCCCCCAAAATACTCCGATTGCGGGGATCTCGTCTTCAGGCATAAAGACTTCATGAGTGTCGTCCCCGACGATTATCGCCACATCCGGCGCCACCTGCTCGAGGCGCTCTGCAAGTTGGGTTATAGCCTTTTGACAAGATTCATGCCGGCGCTTCCATACCTCCGGCGTCAGTTCCTTCCCGATCCAGGTCTGCCGTTCCTGGATCATTGCCTCAATATCCAGTTTCATGGGCATGCCGCCACCTTTGGGGTTGGCCATGTCCCTCTTACCCGCCTCCGCCCACCGGTCGACTGTTCCATTGAGGCTGGGTGCATGACTGGACCCTACTCCAAGAACGATACGAGCCATCTCAACCTCCTTTGTTCGATTAATGCCGGCTGGTCGATTCTGCTTTGCCTGTCACAAAGCCAACCTCACAAAATCTGAAAAGGACCCTGTTTGCCTTGTGCTCAGCGAAAAGCAATTAGCGAGATAAAAAAGCCCCGAGACTGGAACCTTGACAACCTGCTGAGCCATGGAGGGCTCATTACCAGTTACCGAGGTAGCTTTTCAACCGATGTATATGTCAGCGTAAGATGGCTTGTCAAGGGCCAGACAGGAGTTGACATTGACCGGGCTTTAATGCGATGTATTCGCTGACGCTTTACGGAGGATTCCATGCTTAAGCCATTCCGTGTCCGGGAGCCCACGACCATCGAGGAAGCCGCCTCAGAGTTAGATGGCGACCAGGCAAGGGTCTATGCCGGCGGAGCCGAGCTCATCCTACTCCTGCGCTACGGGTTGATTGAAGCCACCACCCTCGTCAACATCAAAGGAATTTCCACCCTAAAGGGGATCTCCTGGGATGGGAGCAATCTTCTCATGGGTGCTACGGTGACCCATCGACGACTGGAGACAGACCCGCTGGTTCATCAGCACCTTCCCATGTTGGCCTACGCTGAATCTCACATAGGTAACATTCGCGTCCGCTGCCAGGGCACATTGGGAGGGAACCTCTGTTTTGCGGATCCCCACGCCGACCCCGCCACGGCCCTATTGGTCCACGAGGCAACGGTTGGGATTGCTGGGCGCAACGGAAGCCGAGAACT